>NZ_CAUVXG010000067.1:4192-25391 GCF_963555885.1 Protofrankia sp. Cr2 | reverse complement strand
ATCTAACGGGGCCGGGTAGCTCCTAACGGGGTCGGGTAGCTCCTAACGGGGTCGGGTAGCTCCGACGTGTTGCCACGTCGGAGCCCCTTTGAACCCGGCGTGCCAGGCCATGCCAGCGCCGAATTGTGGCGTCCCGCACCCGCCACACAGGACCGCGAGATCAGCGGATGAACGCTCGGACCTGCTGCTCCCAGCCGTCCGTGTGGATGATCCGCCCGACGAACGCCTCGCGCAGTACCCTCAGGTATGGCAAGCGCTCGACGGCCTGGCGGTAGGGGGAGGCGGCGGTCGCGGCATCGGAGTAGATCGCCTCGACCCGGAACCCGAGCAGCGCGAGTGCCTGGTTCAGTGCGGGGACGCAGCCGGGGTACGCCCGGTAGACGTAGGTAGCATCGCCATCTTCGCTGAGGACCTCGAACAGCACGTGGCGAGCGGCTTCGCAGAAGGTGAAAGCGAGGACCGTCGGGGCGTCGCCGCTGACGGTGAGCGCTGCGAGATCAGTCCACGGCGCGCGGGCACGTCCCTGGTTCGGCTGCGCGCGTGGCCTCGGTTGGTGGTCATGCCCCAGCGACTGGCCGCCGAATCCGGCCCCCTCGCGCCCGTACCCGCCGAGCAGGCGATAGGCCAGTACAGCGTCGACGTCCGGTTCGGCGCCAAGCCCCCCGCTCATCGCCGAGCCCATCGCATCCACCATGCCTCCGTGGGCGACCCCGGCCAATCCGCCTGGCGCCGGGGTCGGTACAACGTGGTTCCTCGGCCCGATCGGGTGGGCGTCGTCGCTGCCGGTCGACCAGCCTTCCCGTTCGACGGAGACGCTTTGATGCAGGCCGAACCAGAGCTCGCCGATCGTGGCCAACACGTCGACGCAGCATGCCTGCCGGGGGGTGGTGCAGACAGCGACGAGCGAGGTGAACGTGGTCGGGTCGACCCCGTCGAGTTGGGCGCGCGGGGTGGCGACCCCGTCGGCCAGGTAGCCGGCGACCCGACGGACGGCCAGCGATCCCAGGCCGGGCAGGAGCGCCGAGACCAGGTGCCCGCTGCGTGCCCGGGCCGCGCTGACTCGGACGTGCAGGAGCTCGCGGAACTCGCCGGTCCGCCGGCCGAGCCGCGCGATTACCAGCCTGCGTCCATCCAGGGTGGCGATCTCGAGGTGGTAACCCGACCCCTCAGCGGCCATGTCACCAAGGAACGAGTACGGCACCTGTTCTGGATCGCCGAGGTCAGGCACTGCAATCAGGGCGTCGTCGTACAGGTACAGCGCAGCGTCCACTCCGTCGAGCGCTCCGGCAAACCGCTCCGGTCGCCCGACGCCCATCAGCAGCAGGGTCCGAATGAGATCTTCGGCCCGGGCTTGGACAAGGTCTGCCAGCACCTGACCGTGCAGCCGCCCCAAGCCCTCCAGTAGCAGCATCGAGCCCTCCGCCAACTGCAGGAGCAGGGCTCCCGCAGCGACGTCGGTGACACCGAGGACGTCGGCGCACCGGACATGCAACGGCTGGCCTGCCCTCGGCGAAACCACGAGCATGTGATCACGCACAACCGCGGTGGCCTCGCTGTCTTCGAGGAGTTCCTCGTCGGCACCCATCAGTCGGTAGCGCATCGGTAGCGGCCGGCGGCTACGCGGTTGTTCCGCACTCGCCGCAGAAGCTGACCTCCGGCCCGAGACCGGACCCGCAGTTCACGCAGAACCTGCTGGGGCGCGCGGCGGCAAGGGCGGTCCCACAGCGCGCGCAGAACCTGCCGCCACCGCTTTCCTGCCCGCAACCGGGGCAGAGCCCGGTGCCCCGGTCGCGCAGGTTGAGGTCGTCGGTCCAGTCGACCTGCCGCACTCGTTCGTCGATCTGCTGGACCTGGGCCGAGGCATGGCGGGCGGCGATCTCCTGGTCGACCTTGGGTGCGCAGGTCACGCACAGGCCGCGGGTACCGTTCCAGCAGATCTGCTTGCAGACCCACTGGCCGCAACGATGGCACTGCTGGAAGCTGGGGGAGACCTCTTCGACGGCAGCGCGCAGCATCCTGTCGTTGGTCGACCCGGCGGTAGAGTCACGCAGCCACTCGGCGTTCCAGCCGGCGTCGGCGATCCGGTTACCCATGCTGCCGCCGAGTAGCCGCCCACCTATCGTCGCGATCCGGCCACCGAAGCCGGTGACGGAATGCCGGAACGCGGACTTGTACCCGTTACCGCACCGCAGGCAAGAGAACTCATACTGGTAACCCTCGCGTGTCGACAGGTCCCGGTACTGAGGTTTTATTGCTGGGGTTACTGCGTTTGATGCAGCGTTGGACAGCGTGTGTCCGGCGAGCTATGCCGGAGGGATGAGGTACGCAGACAGCGGCGGGCTGTCACCGGAGCAGCGGGCCGAGCGGGAAGCCGTCCGGATGCAGGCCGCAACGATGTTCGAACAGGGAGCCACCCCGGTCGAGGTGGCCCGGGAGCTACGGGTCACCCGGAAATCGGCGTATGCCTGGCGGCGGGCCTGGCAGGCCGGTGGGACCGCGGCGCTGGCGTCCACGGGGCCGGGGGGCCTGGCCTGCCGGCTCGACGACCGGCAACGGGCCCGGTTGGAGGCTGCGCTGCGCGCCGGCCCGGCCGTCCACGGCTGGGACGACCAGCGGTGGACGTTGGCCCGGGTCGCCACCGTGATCGAGAGAATGTTCGGTGTGTCCTACTCCCTGCCGGGGGTGTCGGTGCTGGTGCACCGGATGGGCTGGTCGGTGCGCCGGCTGGTGCACCGGCTGGTGCACCGGCTGGTGCACCGGCCGGTCGAACGCGACGAGGAGGCGATCCGGCGATGGCGGGAGGAGGTGTGGCCACAGATAACAGCGAAGGCCGCGGCCCTGGGTGCCTGGATCTGTTTCGAGGACGAGGCCGGCCAGTCCACCCGGCCGGCCAAGGCGCGGACCTGGGCGCGCCGCGGGCAGACCCCGGTGATCCCGGTGTCGGGGAAGGGCGCGGGGAAGGTCTCGATCGCCGGCATGGTCTGCGCGAAGCCCGGGCAGGACACCCGGCTGGCCTACCTGATGCGGCGCCACACCCATCGTGTGGGTGAGCGGCGCAGCCTGTCCGAGGAGGACTATGCCGCGTTGCTGAGAGCCGCCGACGAGGAACTCAACGCCCCCATGATCCTCGTTTGGGATAATCTGAACACCCATGTCAGCACGGCGATGCGGGCCTTCCTTGATGCCGACGCCGACTGGCTGAGCGTGTACCGGCTCCCCACCTACGCCCCGGAGATCAATCCGGCCGAGGGGGTGTGGGCAAACCGTAAGGGCCGGCTCCGCAGTCTCGCCGCCGCCGGCCTGGGTCACCTCGGTCGGGCGGTCGAGGCCGGGATGCAGCGGATGCAGGGCCGGCCGGAGCTACTCGACGGTTTCATCGCCGAGACCGGCCTTGTCCTCGCGTCGCCCTGACCCGTCCGGGACTGGCCCCGCCACCCGCATACCTCATATACGCGGAAAAATCCGTAGGCCATGCGATGGCCGACATCGAACGGAATGGGAGGCGGCATTGAAACTGCTAACCTTAACCATTTAACTTCAGTATGCAGGTCGAACAGGCTATGCAGGTCGAACAGGCTATGCAGGTCGAACAGGGTAGGCGGGTCGAGCAGGCGACGTGGGTCGCCGACCGAACGGGAACACCACCGTCGGGAACATCGAGTCGGGCAGGCCCAGCAACTGCGTGACCGCATGATCGGCGAAAGCCGTCACCGCACATGCGGCCAATTCAAGGGCGGTCGCGACCAGGTAAAGATTTTGCAGCGCGATCCCCGCGTCGACATGCAGCGTCCGGTAGTGGCGGATCGGGTATTTCACGAGGGTGGTATCCAGCCGGGCAACCAGGAAAAGCATCATCGGTGCCCGTTCGGCGAACTCGGGCTGAACCAGTACCGAGCGCAGCGCCGCCGTCGGGTCGCCCGACCACAGTGTTTCCAGACAATGGCCGTCGGCCTCATAGCGAAACACCCCGCCGGGTATGTCCCCGCCGGGTATGTCGCCACCGGGTTTGGTCGCTACGTATACCGCCGATGACGGCAGGCCGCCCGCGGACGGAGCCATGCGTAGCCGGTGCTCCGTACCACCAGGCAACCGGACCATTCGCTGCGGCCCCAGTGCCCACCGCAATAACGACGACACGCACGCGGCGCCGGCGGTTCGGAATGAAACCGATAATGGGACGTGCGGGCACCGAGTACCTCGTCGAGCCCGACCGCCACCTCCGGCCGCGGTCGAGGGAGCGCAATCCGGGCGGTAGCCCTGGACAGCCCGTCGAGCACGACCGCACGGGTGGAAGGGCCGTTGAGAAGGCGCTGCACCCGTAGAATGTCGCCGATCGCGCTTGTCATGTCACTCATAGGTGTTTCTGAACGCCGGATGTGTGCCGGGCGGGCGGCAGCCGTTCGGGCATGTGTCCTTCTCCCCGCTTCTGGGAACGAACCAGCTGGGAACGAACTCAACCATCGGCGTCGCACGCCGGCGGGCGGTGTCGAGCGGGCCTCCGACCACGGCGTGTTCTCCAGCCGATATGAAAGCAGCCGAAATGAAAACTATTTTCTTTAGTCTACCGGCCTGCCGGGGACCGCGTCGGTCAGATCGTCCGTGCCGCCATCCACCACGTACTCAGGAGAAGCTGTGACCACTGCAACCACGCATGCCCCGCACCACAGCGTCACCGACCACAGCCACGGGGCCGGGTGTGGGCACGTGGCCGTCCCCCATAACGGCCACGTCGACTACGTCCACGATGCCCACCTGCACCGTTCCCACGAGGAGCACTACGACGAGTGCGAGCCTGTCGGGCACACCGAGTGCGGCGGGCACACCCACACCCACGGCGACGGCTGTGGGCATGTGGCCGTGCCCCACGGCAATCATGTCGACTACCTGCACGAGGGGCACCGCCACGCCGCCCACGACGGGCACTGGGACGACCACTGACACCCCACGCCGGCCTGCCGCCGGCGGTGGTGGTCAGACGGTGGTCAGACCGCTAGGGCGGGTCTGATGGATCTTCAATCGCTTCGACCAACATCCATCAGACACGCCCTGGGCCGCCGGCGCTGTCGGGTGCCGTGCGGGCCGTCGGGACCAACCCGGATGCCGGCCGGAAGGCGGGGTCGATCTGGGCGGACAGATCCATGCCGGTCGCGTCGTTGGCCCACGCATGGGCGTTACGCAGATGGATGTCGTGCATCTGCGTCACGAAACGGTCCCAGTCCCGGACGGTGGTGTCGACCGCGGACTGGACCTCGGCCAGCGCGGCCCGGTTCGCCGGCTCCAGATCATCCAAGGTGAAGGGCCGGCCCTGTTCCATCGCCCGGACCGGTGCCGACTGGCTGAAGCAGACCAGTAGGTCGTCGCCGACTTCCCGGCGCAGGAACGCGACATCCTCGACGTCAGTGATCTTGTTGCCGAGCACGGACAGGGTGACGTCGAAGTCGGCGGCATACTCGCGGTACTGGCGGTGCACCGCGACCCCCTTGCGGGTCGGTTCGCAGACCAGGAAGGTGTGGTCGAAGCGGGTGAACAGCCCGGAGGCGAACGCGTCGGCGCCGGCGGTCATGTCGACGACGATGTACTCGCCGGCGGTGTCGAGCAGGTGGTTGAGGAGCAGCTCGACCGATCCGAGCTTGGAGTGGAAGCAGGCCACGCCGAGGTCGTCCTCGGTGAACGCGCCGGTGGCCAGCACCTGCACGCCGGCGGCATCGACTCCGAACCGTGCCCACAGCGGGTTGTCGCCGGTCACCGAAAGTAGTCGTGACCCGGGGCCAGGCGGGGTCGTCTTCACCATCACCGCCGCGGACGGGATGCGCGGGTTGTCCCCCCGTAGGTAGTTCTTGATCTCGTCCAGATGCTCGCCCATCGGCGGCGGCACGGTGCCGTCGTCGAGGCCGAGCGCGGCGCCCAGGTGCTGGTTGATGTCAGCGTCGATGGCCAGCACGGGGTGGCCGAGGGCGGCCAAGTGGCGGCAGAACAGTGCGGACAGCGTGGTCTTCCCGCTGCCGCCCTTGCCGACAAATGCGATCTTCATGGTGGTGTGCTCCGAGGTCGTGGCGGCACTGCCGCGATCGGGACGGGAAACACTGGAATAGTAATCGTTTTCGTTAAGAGCGCTCGTGGCGGGTCTGGCCGGATCAACGCGCGACTGTGGTTCATATTGACAACGGTTGTCAAATCGGAGAGAGTCGATGTTCCAGCGTGTCGCTGCGACAGGAGGTCAGTCATGTCCTTGACCGTGTCCCCGGATCTGCTCGCCCAAGCCGAAGCCGGCCATGTCGACCAGGAGGCGTTCCTGGCATGTGTACGCGAGTCGTTGCCCTACGCCTACGGCCTGGTCGAACGGCTCGCGGGTGAGCTGCCGGCCGCCGGGCGCGACTTCGCGGACAATCTGATCGCGCCACCGGACGACGCAGCCCAGGGGCAGCTGCTGCGGGCGATGGCAAGCACCGCCATCCGCAGCTCGCTGGAGCGGCGTTTCGGGGTGGCGTTGGCATTCCAGAACTGCCACCGGCTGGCCGCGTTCCGCCCGGCCGCGGTGGGCGGCGAACAGTACCGCCGTTTCGTCTCAGCGGAGAGTCAGCTCCTCAACCAGCAGCCCGGGTTCGTCAACTGCTGAACGTCTGGCGGGGGGCGCCAGATGTCGGCGGATGCGCTCACCGAGGGTTCCCGGAGCCAGGGTCGGGTCCGTCCTTGGCCGACGTGGCCGACTTGGCCGACTTAGCCGACTTGGCCGGTCCGGACACGGTCGGTCCGAACATGGTCGGTCCCGTGGGCGCGGGGGACCCGGGGTAGACCTGGTTGTCGATCGAACGGCGTTGGTAGAGGGTGGCGCCGACGAGCGCGCCGCCGAGCATGACAACGGCGATCGCGATGAACCACGACAGCAGGGCGAAGACGACACCGATGGGGCCATACTGGTGGGAGCGGCCGGTGATCGAACCGGACAGGAAGATGGCCATGAAAACGCTGAGGCCGAACAGGGCGATCGTCAGGGATACGGCGCCGCCCAGTAGCGCGCGCCATCCGATCCGCCCGCCGAGCAGAAAATGTTGCATCCACCATGCCCAGCCGAATACCAGCGGGGAACAGATCAGGCCGGTCACCACGGCCCCGCCGACACCGCCGGCGATCGAGCTGCTGGCGGCCACCACCGCGATCAGGGCAATGAAGGTGATCAGCCAGACCACGGCTCGCCACAGGTCACGGGCGCCGCGTGACGGTAGGCCCCACATGATTTCGTATCCGTGCTGGAGAGTCGCGGGCCATCCGACGGCGAACAGGAAGGTGATGACCGCGCTGAGGGGGGTGGTGGCATTGCTGATCGTTTCCTTGCTGGCGAACAGTCCCCGGACGTCGTGCGAGGCCTCGGTGGACAGCGCGAGGTGGCGTGCCCAGTGGGCGGCGAGGCCACTATCGCTGCCGATTGGTGCGACCGCGGCGAGGCTGATCAGCGCGGGGATGAACAGCATCAGGGCGAGCGCGGCCAGGATCAGTGCCTGGTTCATCAATTCCAACTCGGTGATGCGGCGTTGCACATGCCCGGCGGCGCTCGCGTCGAGGCGTTCCCGGGTCTGGGCATAGCGGGACATCGTGTCGGCGATGAGGCGCTTGCGTTCGTCCGCCCCGTCGGTGCCAGCGGACCGGTTGGTCGGATCATTCACGGATATCTCCACTCGCCACGCCGTGGGTAAGAGCGCCCGGCAATAGGGGCGTGGATGATGGTGCGAGCGGCCCCGCCGCCGACCCTCCAAATGCCGGCTGTCGCGTCGCCGGCTGATCGCCACCTAGATACCCACTCACCACGCATGAGGAACCCTTCGCCAATCACCTTTTCCGTCATCGCTCCCGGCCACGTCCCGCCCCGCGCCGCCCCGCCACGCCACGTCCCGCCCCGCGCTGCGTAGATCAGGCGGATGGCCGGCTGCACCGAGGACTGGGCACTGTCCGCTGGATCTTCAATCGCGCGGATCGACCAATATCCACCGGACAGGCTCTGGGCGAGGTGATGGCCGAGGTCGCGTCGGGTGATTCTCCGCATGAGCGTGTTATCGGCTTCGGTCCGGGCACGGTTGATGTGCGCAGGCACTGTTCATGTGCGGGCGACGAGGGGAGCAGCATGTCGGACGGTCACGAATCGGCGGATGCGGTGACGCCGGCCCAGAGCCGTTACGGCGGCGGCCCAGGGGCAGGGATCACGCTGCCGCCGTACTACCGGCCGACGGCGAGTGCGAAGAACGGCACGACGTTCTTCCCACTCGCCGAGGAACTGGGCGACGACGAAATGCGGATCACGTTCGCCGGTTCGTGTCCGTTCCCGCCGCGGCGTGACCAAGCGGGGCCCTGCATTCTGGTCGAGCTGGGGAACGGGCGGAGCTTCGTCTTCGATTTCGGGCCCGGCTGCCTGCGCAACCTCGTGGCGCTGCAGATTCCGGTCCCGTTGATCAACGACATCTTCCTGACGAACCTGCATTCGGCGACGATCGGGGAGCTGCCCTACCTGTATGCGTTCGCCCCGTGGACCGGGCGCTGGAAGCCGTTGCGGGTGCACGGCCCATCGGGTCGCACGCCGTGGGAGGGCACCGCGGCGATGATCGAGGGTATGAAGACGATGGCCCACTGGCACACCAAGGCATTCTCGGGAGTACCCGTGGGCGACGGCTATGAGGTCGACGTCGACGAGTTCGACTGGCAGGACGACGGCGGGATCTGCTACGACCAGGACGGCGTCACGATCCGGCACTGGCGCCGGATCCACACCATGGCCGGCGCGACCGGCTACCGGCTCGACTGGAACGGCCTGTCGTTCGCGTGGACCGGCGACGGCCGCCCGGACGAGCTGACGATCGAGCAGTCCCAGGGCGTCGACGTGTTCGTGACCGCTCTCCAGCTTGACACCGGGCCGCTCGCGGAGATCACGACCGGTGTTCCCGAGGTCGTCTACGACCTGTCGACGGACCTGGGACACACAAGCCACTACGGCGCCGGCTACATGATCAACAAAGTCAACCCGCGGATGGGGATGGTCACCCACATGGCGGCTGAGCACGGGCTGATCAACGAGACGATCGCCGGGGTGCGTACCCACTGGAACGGCCTGTTCGCTCTCGGCGCACCCGACGGGGTGGTCGTCAACGTCACCAAGGACGCGATCTGGAACCGCCAGGCCGCGCTCCCGGATGCGGCCAACCCGCGAAGCGCCACGACCCGCAACGAGCTGCGCGCCATGTTCGGCGGAACGATTCCCGAGACCATTGAGATCCCCGCACCGAAGTATGCGATCTCGGAGCTGGTGAATGAGGAGACCCTCGCACGCGAGATCTCCGCCACGACGTACGCACCGGCGGACGTCCAGCGTCCGATGGTGCGCGCGTTCCCGGCCCACCTCGTGGGCAAGAAGATTCCGATCGCCATGCTGCTCGGGGCCAAACAGGTCTCCGACGCCCTGCAAGACCTCACGAGGGCTTATTGTGCGCTCACGGAAGCGGTCGGCGAACTCACCTCCGGTGTCCTGACCAAGACGATTCCCAACGACTGGCTCGGGCGCCGCGTGACCCACGGCGTGAACGCGGCGACGCGAGCCGCCACCCAGGCATTGGGCGCCACCGCCAGCGCACAGCGTGCCATGGCGGAACGCGTCCGAAAGGGGGCGACCGCGACCCAGGGCCAGAGCACGAGCCACGCCGCCCAGCACGCCGCCCAGCACGCCGCCCACCATGCCGCCGGCATGGTGCTCGGCGCGCTGGAGGCGATCAGCAGGCCGGTGATCGCCCCGCGGTCGGTACCGAATGCCACCACCAACGGCACGACGGACGGAGTGCGCGGGTCGAGCCGCAGCGAGACGGACGCCGGGACGCCTGCGCAGAGCCGTTACGGCGGTGGCCCAGGAGCCGGGATCACGCTGCCCCCCTACTACCGGCCCACGCCGAGCGTGCAGAACGCGACGACGTTCTTCCCAGAGTCCGAGGAGCTGGGCGCCGACGAGATGCGGGTGACGTTCGCCGGCTCGTGCCCGTTCCCGCCCAGGCGCAGCCAGGCCGCGACGTGCATCCTGGTCGAGCTGGGCAACGGGCGGAGCTTCATCTTCGACTTCGGTCCCGGCTGCCTGCGCAACCTCGTCGCGCAGCAGATCCCGATCGCGACGATCAACGACATCTTCATCACGCATCTGCATGTGGATCACTACGGGGAGCTTCCCTACCTGCACGGGTTGGCTCCGTGGATGGGTCGTTGGACGCCGCTGCGGGTGCACGGCCCGTCGGGTAGCACACCGCGGGAGGGCACCGCGGCGATGATCGAGGGCCTGCGGCAGATGAACCACTGGAACACCACGTCGTCCTCGACCGTCCCGGTCGGCCGCGGCTTCGAGCTCGAGGTGAACGAGTTCGACTGGACCGACGACGGCGGCGTCTGCTACGACCAGGACGGCGTCACCATCCGCCACTGGCGCCGGATCCACAACATGAACGGCGCGACCGGCTACCGGCTCGACTGGAACGGCCTGTCGTTCGTCTGGACCGGCGACGGCCGCCCGGACGAGCTGACGATCGAGCAGTCCCAGGGCGTCGACGTGTTCGTGACCGAACTGCAGATGGACACCGGCGCGCTCGTAGCGGTCAAGACCGGCGCGCCGGAGGTCATCTATGACATGACCATCGACCTGGTACACACCGATCACTACGCCACCGGCTACATGATCAACAAGGTGAATCCGCGGATCGGCATGGTCACGCACATGGCCTACGACAACGACCTCATCAGCGAGGCGATCGCCGGGGTCCGCACCCACTGGAACGGCCTGTTCGCTCTCGGCGCACCCGACGGGGTGGTCGTCAACGTCACCAAGGACGCGATCTGGAACCGCCAGGCCGCGCTCCCGGATGCGGCCAACCCACGCCGTCCGCGTACCTCCGATGAGCTGCGGGCAATCTTCGACGGCGCGCCTCGAAAGGTCCCGGCACCGACACACACGGTTTCCGATCTCGTCGACCGGGTAACGCTCGCCAGGGAGATCCCCGGCGAGCGTTACGTCCCGGCGGACGTGCAACGCCGAGCCGTGCGGACGTTCCCGCAGAGCCTGGTCGGTGAACCAGCCCCGCTCGGCGAACGGACCCCTCGGTGCCAATGGTGACTGGTGGTGTCCTCCGGGCGTAGCAAAAACCGCGCACCGTCGGATGGGCTTGGGCCTCACGCCACGGTGACGACGACCTTGCCGCGGGCGTGTCCCTGCTCCACGTGGCGCAGGCCCTCGGCCGTGTCGGCCAGCGGATACGTCCGGTCGACGACCGGCGTGAGCGTCCCCTCCTCAATGAGCCCGGTGAGGGCGAGCAGCTCCGCCCGGTCCTCCCGGGTCGGGAGGATCCGCAGGCGCTGTCGGACGAAACCGTTGACTACGACCGCCCGCAGCATGGGGCCCACCGCCCCGACCACGCGGCCCGGTGAGCCGCCGGCGTTGAGCACGAGGGTCCCCGTCGGGGTCAACGCCCGGCGCAGCCGGCGCAGCGGCCGGTTGCCCACGTTGTCGAGGATCACGTCGTAGTGCGCGTGCCGGTCGGTGAAGTCCTCCGCCGTGTAGTCGACGACGTGTGCGGCACCGATCGAGCGCACCAGCTCGATGTTGCCCGTGCTGCACACCCCGGTGACCTGCGCACCCAGCGCCGCCGCGATCTGGACGGCGTACGTACCGACGCCGCCGGCGGCCCCGTTGACCAGCACCTGATGTCCGGCCCGCACCTCACCCACGTCTCGGATCCCCCGCAGGGCGGTCGCCGCCGCCACCGGGACCGCCGCCGCCTGCTCGAAGGTCAGGCCCGCCGGCTTGGGCACCACCTTGTCCGCCTCGGCGCGGGCGTATTCGGCGAACGCTCCCGGGCAGAAGCCGAACACCTCGTCGCCGGGCTGCAGCCCGCGCACGTTCGCGCCGACCGCCTCCACCCGGCCCGCCGCGTCGAGCCCGGCCACCCGGTACTTCGGCCTGGTCAGGCCCACTCCCATGAGCCGCGCGACGAGGGGGTCGCCGCGCAGCATGTGCCAGTCGTACGGGTTCAGCGCGGCGGCGTGCACCCGAACCAGCACGTCGTCGGCCCCGATCTCGGGCAGGTCGGTGTCCACCAGCCGTAGGACGTCCGGCGGGCCGAACCGCTCCTGGACGATCGCCTTCATCAGGTCTCCTCATGTCGTCACGCCAGATGTGATGGTTAAGAGCGACCGGCAATAGGGGACGCGGCGTCGCGGGGCTATTGCCGGGCGCTCTAACGCTAAACCGGCGTAACGGTCCGGCGCGGTGGGGCTACCCCCACCGTTGCGTGGCCGCGCGGGCGGCTGCGGCTGGCACTTGGCCTCGGAGCATCACCTGGCTGCTGGTCATGCTAACCGTCATGCTAACTATCATGCTAGTTAGCATGACGGTTAGTGAGGAGGACGGATGCTCGACGCCGAGCTCGCGGAGATCGTCAATAACCTTCGCACCATCGGTGCGGACATAGCCGACGTGGAGGTCAAGAAGGCCCAGGGTGGGCTGCCGTTTCGCCACCGGCGAACGTCGGGACCTGGTCGCTTGCGAACTCGTCACATAGACCGGAACCCACCGCTGGACCAGATACCAACTGTCCCGGCGAACAATCTCAGCGAAAGGCCGGTCCGCTCGGGCCGACCGCAGACCGGAACTACTCGCCGCCCTCGGCGATGAGACCCCGAGGCTGTGACTTGGACCTTTTCGCGGGTGCGGGATCCCGGTCCAGGCCATGGCACCGTTGAGGGCAGCGTCGTGGCCGACGCGGGTGGCCGACGCGGGTGGCCGAGCGGCGCTTCGAGCACAGAAAAACTCGTTCGAACGGCCGGCGCCGGTCGTGTCATCATCACGGCATGCCCGTTGCCGCGCCCCAGACCGAGTACGGCAACCGCGAACTGGCGTTGACCGGGGAGATCCTGCGCACGGTCGTCGGTTCCGGCGTGCACGGCATCGCCATCGAGGGCACCGACGACCACGACGAGATGGGCGTCTTCATCGAACCCCCGGCCTATCTGATGGGGCTCGGTAAGCCGTCCGACCACTACGTGTTCCGGACCCAGCCCGAAGGCGCACGCTCCGGTCCCGGCGACACCGACCTGGTGATCTACTCGCTGCGGAAGTATCTGCGGCTGGCGACAAAGGGCAACCCGACGGCGCTGCTACCGCTGTACGCGCCAGCCGACGCGGTGCTGGTCGTCACCCCGCTGGGCGAGGAACTGCGCAGGTTGGTTCCGGCCATGCTCTCGCAGCAGGCGGTGCGCCGGTTCCTGGGTTACCTGGACTCCCAGCTCAATCGACTGGTCGGCCGCGGACCACGACGCGGGACACCCAACCGACCGGAACTGGTGGCCCGGTTCGGCTACGACGTCAAATACGCCTCCCACGCGCTACGGTTGGCCTACCAAGGCAGGGAGGTCGCCCGCGACGGACGACTGACCTTGCCGATGCCCGAACCGGAACGGCAACGCGTCCTGCAGGTCAAACGCGGGGAGGTCCGCGAACTCGGCGCCGTGCTGGACGAAATCGCCGACGTCCAGTCTCAGGTGGAGAACCTCCTCGCTGCCGGCCGAACACCATTGCCGGCCCAACCGGATCTGGCGACCGTGCAGGAATGGTGCGTCGAGGCTCATCGACAGCACTGGGGCTGGACTTGATCCACGGTAAACAGCGGTGATGGCCCGCTCCCGCGGCCGTCGAGGCATGCCTGATTTCCGTGATGCTCAGGTTGGTGTTCCCACCATCGCCTTTCCGGTGGGAACACCGGTTTAGAGCGACAACGGGAAGAACGACGGGAAGATGGTGACGAGCAGGTTGCCAGGGCGCCGGTGCGCGCCGGTTACCGTAGGCGTCGCGTAGGCGCTTGGGGTCAACGGCAGGCCGCCGACCGGGGGTCGATGAACCGCAGGCACACGGACACGTATTGAACCGCCATCGAACTGCCTAGACTTCGCGCCAGTTTTTGGTATGCTCGCAGCCATGGCCGTCATGCCGTTCACCGAGGCGCGCAACCGTCTGTCGGAGCTCATCGACGAGGTGGAGCGAACTCACGATCGGGTGGAGATCACCCGCCATGGACATGCCGTGGCAGTCCTGATTTCTCCCGACGATCTGGCGGCGCTGGAGGAGACGCTGGACGTGCTGGCGAGCCGGGAGGCGATGCGGCAGCTTGCGGAGTCCCGAGACGCGGTCGAGGCCGGTGACGTCCTCGATGCCGAGGAACTCGGCGCGCTCATGGCGAAACGCGCGCGGAGCGCCGACCGGCCCGACGCGCGGTGACCGGGGCTGCCGGGGCCACCGAGCAGCCGTTCGAACTCCGGATCACCGGTCCCGCGGCCCGCGCTCTCGCCAGCCGGCTGCCTGAGAAGATCGCGGCGGCTGTCCACGAATTCATCACGACCACGCTTCTGGACAACCCCCGCCGGCTCGGTAAACGACTCCTCCTCCCGCCATACGAGGGCACCTGGTCCGCTCGGCGCGGCAGTTATCGCGTGCTCTACGAAATCGATGAGGAAAACCGCATCGTGACCGTAACCGCCGTCGAGCACCGGTCTGACGCGTACCGCTCGCGCTGACCGTGAGACTCGACGCGGAACAAAGGCCCTGCGATGAACCCATGGTCCTTTTCCAGGTCCTCGGCCGGTGGGGAAAGTAGCTACTGCTCAGAAGCCTCGCGACGTCGGCGCGGAGGTGGTCGATGATCCCCATCAACACGGTCGCGAGGTTCACTGTCGGCGCGGGTCCTATCCGAGACTGTGAATACACGTTCGACTACCGTTCGTCGATGTGATGGGCGGCGGGCGGCCTCATCCGCGGCCAGTGCACGCGACTGGTCCACCCCGATCCGAAGGGGACGCCAGTTTGGGCATGCCTCGTCTCGGACGTCACCGATCACATTGCCTGCTGATCGTAATATTACGTACGTCATACTACAATCTAGGATGGGGTGCAGGGCAAGGGCCTTGCAAAGCGAATGGAGGAGCCCGGTGGCGCGCTACGACAAGGAGCACAAGCAGGCGACGCGGCAGCGGATCATCGAGACGGCGGGTTATCGGTTCAAGCAGGACGGCATCGACGGCTCCGGCGTCGCCACGCTGATGGCGGACGCGGGGCTGACCAACGGTGCGTTCTACGCCCACTTCGCGTCCAAGGAGGACCTCGTCGCGACAGTCGTCGCTGACCAGCTCGGTACACAGACCGCGAGGTTCAGCACACTGGCGCCCGGCCGCGCGGGACTGGAGGGGTTCCTACGCGACTACCTCTCGCCTCAGCACCGGGACAACCCCGGCACCGGATGCCCCTCCGCCGCCCTGCTCGACGAGATCGGGCGCTGCGCGACCGCAACCAGGCACGCCTACACCGACGGTGCGCGGGCCATCGTGGACGAGATCGCCGCCCGTCTGGCTCCTGACGATCCGCAGTCCGCACGCGGAAAGACGCTCGGGCTCTTCACGATGATGGTGGGAACGATGCAGCTGTCCCGCGCCCTGTCCGACCCGAGGTTCGCCGACGAGGTCCTCGAACAGGGCATCCAGAACGCCCTCGCATTCATACGCTGAGCAACACGCATGGCGCTCCGCGGCGGAACGCGCACAGCTCAACCGCGCGAGGGCTGAGGACCGACCGTCCGGATTCTGCGGTGCCGTCGAGAGGGGCGACGCGCGAGGTGTTCCGGCTCGTGCCGATCACGTTGAACCCCGTGTCGACGAGCGCGAGCGCGGCTGCCCTCCCGATGTCTGAGGACGCACCCGTCACGAGCGCCACCTGGCGCGTTGCTCTCATCGTCGACTCCCTAGCCCTTTGACGTACGGTCATACGACCATAGAGTGAGACGGAGTCCGAAGGCAAGACTCTTCGGAAAATTAAGAGCGCCCGGCAACAGGGGACGCGGCGTCGCGGGGCCGGGGTGCGTAGGTCGTTGAGGTCATCCTGATGACCGGAACCACCTACCGTTCGGCCGAATGTCGTCCGACAGTAGGTGGAATCGGTCGCTATGGCGGCCGGGATCTCCACCTGGCCGAGCGGATCGTCATGATTCATGTCAGCGGCGTCCTGGTCACACTCGGCGACCTCGATGTGCGAACGCCGAGTCCCACCCTTCCGCATCGACATCGTCTACAGTCACGACGTCTACAGTCACGACGGACTCGACGCCGCGTCCCCTATTGCCGGTCGCTCTCAGGGCGCCGTACGTGAAGCCCGATTCCTACCCCAAGCGATCCTGATCGAGACGAAAACTAGTCACCTCGAAGTCGTGTGGGGAGAGTCGGGCACAGGGATCACACCGCCGCGAAGGGTACATGATGAGTGGCCTGACCGTACTCGCGGTTGTATTCGTGGCCTACGCGCTGGTGGCGTCCACGCTGGATCGCTGGTGGATCACCGGGCCGATGGTATTTGTCGCGGTTGGCTTGATTCTCGGCCCGCACGCGCTCGGGATCCTACCGTTCTCGCTGAGCAGCAAGACGATCCTCACCATCACTGAGCTGACGCTGGCGCTGGTGCTCTTCTCCGATGCCTCGACAGTCCGGCTCCGTGACGTCGAAGGCGACGCGACACTACCCGGACGCCTGCTGTTCGTGGGGCTCCCGCTCACCATCGCCGCAGGCGCGCTACTAGCCTATTACCTGCTCCCGGGGGCAGGGTGGGCGCTGGCGGCGCTGATCGCCACGATTCTCGCCCCCACCGATGCGGCCCTTGGCCTGGCTGTCGTGACCAACCAAGCGGTGCCGGTGCGGATCCGCCGGGCGCTCAACGTCGAGAGCGGCCTCAACGACGGGATCGCGACGCCGTTTGTCACCTTCTTCATCGCGGTAGCTGCGGCCGAGGAAGGCATCGGCGAGCACGCGTGGGGCCTGGAGGCGCTTAAGGAGATCGGCCTGGCGATCGTCGCGGCGGCCGTCGTCGGCTTTGTCGGCGGGAGCCTGCTGGCATTCGCCAAGAGCCGGGGGTGGACCTCGGAGGTGTCCGAGCAGATCGCCATCCTTGCGCTCGCGCTGCTTGCGTACGCGGGCTCGGTCGCGATCGGCGGGAACGGGTTCGTCGCGGCATTCGGCGGGGGGATCCTGTTCGGGACCGTCGCCAAAGGGCGTCTGGGCGCGGCTGGCGCGTTCACCGAGACGCTCGGGCTGACCGCATCCTTCCTGGTGTGGACCATCTTCGGCGCACTGTTCGTAGGAATGACCTTTTCCCACGCATTTTCGGCCCGGCCCATCTTGTACGCGGTGTCAAGCCTGACGGTGATCAGGATGGTGCCCGTCGCACTCGCCCTCATCGGAATCAGACTGCGGCCTGCCACCGCCGTCTTCATGGGCTGGTTCGGCCCTCGCGGGCTGGCCTCGGTGGTCTTCACTCTCATCGCCCTGGAGGAATTCGACCACAGTAGCGCCGGCGACACGCTGGTAGAGGCCGCGACGTGGACGATCCTGTTCTCGGTGGTCCTGCACGGCATCTCAGCCTCGCCGCTGTCCGCACGGTACGGAGCGCTTATAGTGAAGGCGCGTGACGTGCCAGAGAAGGCTCCGGCAGAAGAGCCGTGGATCAGGCTGCGCGACCTGGCAGGTCGCCATCCGTTGGGAAGGAAGCCGGCGAAGGAATGACCTTTTCCCCGGGTCGTGGAAGCATCGGCTATAAGGAGCAGCGGTGCCAGAAATGAGACGGCGCCTCTGCGCGCCCGAAGGCTCGTGGTCATCGGGTCCCGGGCTCGTCCGGGCGGAATAGCAGGCGAAGTATGTTGATTCTTCCGACAATTATGATCAAAATCGCCAATACCGTGGACATGTCGTGGTTGACCAGAGGGGCGGGTGGATCAGATCGATATCGACGCCGACACCTGTACGGGCCGTGGCTGGCAGGCAAAGGCAGTCGGGTGGATCAGATCGATATCGACGCCGACACCCCGAGTGGACACTCGACACGATCACGCAAGGCGAACCGAGGATTCTGGAGAAAACATTATCAGGTACCGACTCGGCCTGTATTCCGAGGAGATCGGCCTGACCGGTGACCAGCTCGGCAACTTCCCGCAGGCGTTCACCCACCTCGCGATGATCAACGCTGCGGTCAACCTCAACCGGCAACTCGACACCACCGACGTCCAGAGTCGGGACTGACCGTCCGCGGCCAGCGGCCAGCGGCCGTTCGGGGGATCCCCCGGGGAGGACGACCGTCGGCGGTAGGTGGAAAGCGTTGTCCCCATGACCACAATGACCTACCGTACGGTTTCTTGGCCGTTGGCCGTAGGTGGAAACTGCCGTCCCCATGACCACAATGACCTACCGCTGGGGGAGCTCCGGTCCCCTACGGCCGGGACGGGCCCGACACTGGCTCCGGGACACCGACCTGAGCGTCGCCGATCTGGCGACGTTTGCCGTGTCGCCGATCTGGCGACGTTTACCGTAGTCCACCACCTCGTGGGGGCAGATCTCGTGGGGGGCAGATGTCGAACAGCGTGGTTTATCCGGAGCCGCAGCCTGTGTGGCCGGTGCCGGTTACCGTTCTGACGGGCTTTCTCGGGGCGGGGAAGACCACGCTGCTCAACCGGATTCTGCGCGGTGATCACGGGCTCCGGGTCGCGGTGCTCGTCAACGACTTCGGCTCATTGAACATCGACGCCGAACTCGTGGTAGGTGTGGACGAGCGTGCGGTCGTCAGCCTGGCGAACGGGTGTGTCTGCTGCACGATCCGTGATGATCTTTTCGATGCCGTACGGCGCGTCATGAACATGCCTGAAGCTCCCCAGCACGTGATCCTTGAGGCCAGCGGTGTCGCCGATCCAGCGGGTATCGCGGTCACGTTCCTGGACCCGGTTCACCGTGACATCCTTCGGCTGGACAGCGTCCTGTGTGTGCTGGATGCCGGCGAGGTCTTTGGCGCACCCGAGCAGGAGCGGTTGAAGCTCTGGCAGATCGCCTGTGCCGACATGGTTGTCCTGAACAAGGTCGATCTTGTGGGCGGCGGCGAGATCCGACGGATCAGGGCGTGGCTCGACGAGCACTTTCACCGCTACCGCCTCATCGAAGCGGTCCGCTGCGCGGTGCCGATGGATCTCCTGCTGGCCACCGGACGGTTCGACCCGGCCGGGCCGTGGTTTGACCCCGGTCACGGTCACGGTCACGGTTCCGGCGACACGGGGCATATGGGCCATCTGGACGGGGGTCCGGGTCCGGGCAGCGGGTTCGAGACCTGGACGTATCTCAGCGACGAGCCGATGTCCCTGGACCTGTTGGAGGAGGCCTGCGGGCGGCTCCCGGCCAAGGTCTACCGCTGCAAGGGGATCGTGCGCAGCGTGGAGGCACCGGATGTCCGCGCCGTTTTGCAGGTCGTCGGGAAGCGAGTCGATCTCACGTTCGCCGACCACTGGGGCGAGCGCACCCGCCGGACCAGGATCGTCGCGATCGCCGCGGAGGGAACGGTCGACGGCGACGCGCTGCGCGCCGCGTTCGACGGCTCCCGGGCCGGCTGAGCTGCCGGCCCGGGAGGCTGTCACACCACTGGGTGGAGATCGAGTTGGCCGCCCGCGCGGGAGTGACGCAGAGCGTGATCAGCGCTTACGAGTCCGGGCACCGGCAGCCGGCTGTGTCGACGCTGGCTGCGTTGATCGAGGTGGCCGGGTTCGAGCTCACCGTGGGAATTCGCAGACCGCCGCACCGGCTACAGATGCTGTCCGGGCCGATCGGGCGCGTGGTCCGTCGCCACCGGCGGGAGCTGATCGCGGCCGCCGCAGTGCACAGGGTGTCGAACCTGCGGGTGTTCGGCAGCGTGGCCCGCGGGCAGGACCGCCCCGACAGCACACCTATCTCATGTGCACCCCGTGCACCCCCACCGGACATGACAACCGCAATCGGGCTCTTGTCGTCTGAATGAACCATTGCCCCATCTCCCAACTTCTTCTTTAGAGCGACCGGCAATAGGGACGCGGCGTCGCGGGGCCAGAGCACACACCTCGCGGTATCGCGTCCCGTCCATCGCTGCGCGCCATGGGTACCCAGGCTCGTCGGTCGACACCCACAATCGGGGTGACTCCTCCTCGCACCTCGCGATGCACGTACCCCAGCCCCGCTCCTTGATTCACGCCCCTATTGCCGGGCGCTCTTAACCGTGAAAGACCAGCTCACGGGCCAAAATCGAATGTCGGAGCCGAATCGGGTAGCCTGGAGAAGGTTGCGGTAGGTCGAAGCAGGGAGGCGCGTCCTGAGTTCCACCGGCTACTGGTGTCTGGGCGTCCTGCGGGCCGACGCCGACGAAGCCTATCTCCATTCCGTGCGGGCCGAACTCAGCCGGCTCGCCGCCGACGCGGAGATAGACACCTGCTACCGGGAGTGGGTCGGGACCTTCAACGACGTCATACCGGCGCAGGCACACCAGCCTGATACCCCGGCGATGAACCTGGTCCGGCTCGGCCACATCGCGGTAGTCGGCGACTGCGTCTTTGTGAACATCGGCGGTGCGCTTGGCGACGACAGCGCCTTGGCGCGGGTGGCAGGGTTACGCAGGGGATCGCCGGTCGTGGGGTTGTTGCACGCGCTCGGCCCGGAGCGGGCGCGGTCCCTGCCCGGCGTGGTGGGTAACACGCTGGCATCCGCGGCCGAGGTGGCATGCTGCGCGGACGGCTGGCGGGCTGCCTGCACGCTGGCACCGAACGAGCGGGCCGCCGCGTTGGACCGTCTCGATCAATGGTGGGGCGAGGCCGGCGACGGCGGTCGCGGTGGGAGCGAACCGATGGCCGTGTTGGACATGATTCCGGAGATCATCGATATCGCGTTGGTGCGGCGCAGCGGCCTGATTGCTCTTGCCGCCACTTTCTGATCGTGGGTGGTCGGGATGGCCATGCGGTTGCGGAACCCCGCGACGCCGCGTCCCCTATCGCCGGTCGCTCTTATACCTGCAATCCCATCGATTTCTCCAGCATGAACGAACGTACGGTAGTTTCCATCCCTGTACCGAGTGCGCCGAGGCCCCAGCCACGCCGGCGGGTCCGGTCGATGAGCGCCTGAACTCCGTTGAAGAGGGCGTCACGTTCCTCCTCGTCACCCAGTACCTCGAGGAATCTGTCAGGTCGTGCAGTCGACGTTCGTCGGCTCGGGTCGGCGGACATCCACTGTTGCACTGGTAGGCCGTCGGCGTTCGCTCACGGTGCTGTCGGCGGTTGTTGTCCGACCGAGCGCACGCCGCCTGCATTGGCGACGGTACAGA
>NZ_CAUVXG010000067.1:1298-3614 GCF_963555885.1 Protofrankia sp. Cr2 | reverse complement strand
TACTTGACTTTGCCAGGTACTAGGCAGAACCTAGAAGTGTGACGTTCACCCACGACCCGCAACTACTCAAGGGAGTCCTGTCCCTGCTACTGCTGCATCTGCTGGCCGAGCGGGAGTCCTACGGGTACGAGGTGGTGCAACGGCTGCAAGGGGTCGGCCTCACCGACGTGCTGGAAGGCACCGTCTACCCGGCGCTGGCCCGGCTGGAACGCGAGGGGCGGGTGGCCGCCCGGCTGGTGTCGTCGTCCAGTGGTCCTGCCCGCAAGTACTACCGGCCGACACCAGCCGGCTACGAGGCCCTGGCGAGCGGGACGGCGACCTGGACCCGGCACACGGCGATCGTCAATGCCGTCCTCACCCGCCCCCTACCCTCCGCGTTGTCGACACCGAAATGAGGACACGACATGGCGCACTCCGTCACGTGGTTCGACCGGCTGCGTATCGAACGTTTTGTGTGGACGCTGGACCAGCAGATCTACGACCTGCCACGGTCGTCGCGGATAGCCACTCGGCGCGAGGTACGCACCAACCTCCTCGCAGCAGCCCGGGACGTCGGCACCACCGCGGCACTGCGACGGCTGGGCGGCAGCCGTCGCCTGGCCGAGGAATATCTGACCGCCCAGCTCGGTGAGGGCCCCCGCCACTCCTGGATCGCCGCCGGCTACTTCTGCACACTCGTTCCACTGGTGATCAATTTTTTCTTCGGTGAAGCCGCCTCTGCGTACCAGCAGGCCGTCACGGCGACCGATCCGCACGCGACCGGGACGTTCACGTGGGGTGGCGTCAGCTATCTGCAAAGCGCGGTCACGTACACCTTTGCCGAGGGTCATGGTAGTCAGGTCGGTGGTGCCTGGACTCCGATCGCCTACGTCCTGTGGCTGGTGGGGACGGTGGTGGCGGGCAGACTGTGGCGGCTCCTGCCGTGGATGGCACGTCGTCTCAGGCCGACAGCCACCTCCTGATCACACTCCACGCCACGCACGATCCCGGCAGGGAATGGACCACGACGGTGGTTCTGTGGTCGCCTGGTCGCCGATTGTACGAGAATGCACGCCCGTGTTGATAAGGCGGTACGGCTTGCCCTAAGGTGCGGAGGCACCAGAACGCTGGTGGGTCCGGCGGCCCGGCCGCCGTCTTGAACACGGGGGTAGAAAATGTCGGTAACGGTGATTGTCAAGTTTGTGGTGGATCCGACGATGTTCGGAGAAGCGCACCGCGAACGGGCGGCAGAATTCGCGTCGGTATCCGGCGACGGCAAGGCACAGGGGTGTCTGCACCACCGGTTTGTGGCCGGCGAGGACCACGTGCTGGCGGTCGACGAATGGGAAAGCGCGGAGGCGTTCCAGAATTTCTTCGCGAACCAGACCGAGATCCCCGGACTCATGCAGGCCGCTGGAGTATCCGCGCCGCCTGAGGTCAGCGTATACCAGAGCCTGAACTCCGCGGATTCGTTCTAGGGACGACCGATCGCGGCTCAACCGGGCCCGGTTCTGCGCGGTGGCGTAAGACAGCCCGTCTCTATTGGGGCCGCCGCTGCGGTGCGGTCGGCCGGGGCCGGGCTTGCGGCTGCAGGTGGGCCTGGGCTGGTGAGGCTGGTGAGCATGTCGAGTGCCGCGCGAGACGGTGAGCCGGGCGGGGCGCTGTAGACGGTGAGGGTCAGCTCGCCGTTGTCGGCGAGGCGGAAGTTTTCGTATGTGACAGTCACCTCGCCGACGAGCGGATGCTGGTAGGCCTTCGTGCCGTGGGTGCGTTCAGCTACCTGATGGTCGGCCCACCAGCGCCGGAACTCGGGGCTGTGCACCGACAGTTCACCGACCAGGGACGCGAGCTCCGGGTCGTGTGGGTACTGCCCGGCGCGTAGGCGCAGCACGTTGACCGATACGCGGGCGACCTTCTCCCATTCCCGGTAGAGCGACCGCGCCGTCTCGTCAAGAAACATGAACCGGCACATGTTCCGCTGGACGGCCGGGATCGCGTCGAAGTCAGTGATGAGGGCGGCGGCGAGCCGATTCCAGGCGAGGACGTCGGAGCGCCGGCCGGTGATGAACGCGGGTGTGCCCGACATCTGCTCAAGCATCACCCGTAGCGTCGGGCGGACCCGTTGTGGCGCCACCGGTCGCGGGCGGGTCCGCGCCGGGCGGGCGAGGTGGAACAGGTGATCCCGTTCGGCGTCGTCGAGTTGCAACGCCTGGGCCAGCGCATCGAGCACCGTCTCTCCGGGGTTCGCGACGCGACCCTGCTCGAGGCGGACGTAGTAGTCCACGCTGATGCCGGCGAGCAGAGCGAGTTCCTCGCGACGCAGTCCGGGAACGCGAC
>NZ_CAUVXG010000067.1:0-807 GCF_963555885.1 Protofrankia sp. Cr2 | reverse complement strand
GGACTCCGGCGAACGCGGGTATGTCGTCCTCGCCGGGACGTAACCGCGACCGCCGTGCCCGCAGGAACTCCCGCAACTCATCCCGCCGGTCCATGAGGCCTATTGTCCCCGTCGGGGTGAGCCGGCGGGCGGCGCGAAGCTGGTCCTAGGAGAACTACGGTCGGTCCGACCCCGGGTCGGGCCGGGTCAACCTGGCCTTGGCCGTGCCGCGGTTAGCTGGAGACCACTGAGCTGATGACGATCCGCCGAACACAACCGATGGAGTGACCACAGTGCAGCTGCGTACCTTGGGCACGGCAGGCTTGGCCGTCTCTGCTGAGGGACTGGGATGCATGGGGATGAGCGCCTTCTACGGCGCCCGCGACGACGCCGAGTCAACGGCCACGATCCACCGTGCGCTCGATCTCGGCGTGACCTTCCTCGACACGGCCGACATGTACGGGCCATGGACCAACGAGCGGCTTGTCGGCGCGGCCATCGCCAGCCGGCGGGACGAGGTCGTCCTCGCCACCAAGTTCGGTAACGAGGTCGACGACGAGGGGCGGCTTGCCGGGCGGGTCAACGGCCACCCCGACTATGCGCGTCGCGCCGTCGACAGGTCGCTGCGCCGCCTCGGCGTCGAGATCATCGACCTGTACTACCAGCACCGGGTCGATCCGGCCGTGCCGGTGGAGGAAACCTTCGGTGCGCTCGCCGAGCTGGTCGCCGCCGGCAAGGTCCGCTACCTCGGGATCTCCGAGGCTGCGCCGGACACCATCCGCCGCGCGCACGCGGTGCATCCGCTGGCCGCCGTCCAAACCGAGTACT
>NZ_CAUVXG010000066.1:0-24414 GCF_963555885.1 Protofrankia sp. Cr2 | reverse complement strand
GACCCGGCCAGGCCCCGCCGCACCGCAGATGCCGGACACCCCAGCCCCGAACAGGCCGGCGGCGAACGTTCCCGCGGTTGCATCAGCCCCGGAGGTCACTCCGAGCGTCGCTCCAGCACCCTCCGCGACCCCGCAGCAGTCGCGTCCCCGCCCGGCCGCGCCCAGCGTCCAGGCGCGCCCCGGGCCCGCGGCCAGCCTGCCCGCGCCTAGCGTGCCGGCGGCAGAGGCGTCGACGCCGAGCCCGTCGGTGGAGATCCCGCCGGTGAAGGGCCCGTCGGGTCGTCCGGCCCCCGGGCCACGCCCCGGGCCACGTCCGGCCGGTCCTGGTAACAACCCGTACACGACGCCCAGCTCGCAGCCACGGCAGGCGCCGTCCGGCCCCGCGGCCCCCGGCGGCCCGCCCGCCGGTCCGCCGGCCCCGCCAGGCCGGTGCACGTCCAGGTGGTCCTCGTCCCGCCGGCGCGGGCGGCTCTCGTCCCGCCGGTGCGGGCGGTCCACGCCCGGGTGGTAGCGGTGGTGGCCGGCCGTCCCCGGGTCAGATGCCGCCCCGACCGGGTGGTAGCGGTGGTGGCCGGCCGTCCCCGGGTCAGATGCCGCCCCGCCCAGGCGGCACCGGTGGGCCTCGACCCAATCCGAGCATGTTCCCCGCACGTCCCGCCGGTCCAGGCGGTCCCGGTGGTCCCCGCCCCGGTGGCGGCGGTGCCGGTGCCGGGCGACCGGCTCCCGGTGGCGGTGCCGGCCGGCCGGGCGGCGGCGGTAGTGGTGGTGGCGGTGGCGGTGGCGGTGGCCGTCCCGGTGGCGGTGGGTTCGCCGGTCGTGGTGCACCCGGTCGTCCGGGCGGCGGTGCCGGCGCGGGTACAGGCGCGCCAGGCCGTCCCGGTGGCGGCGGTGCTCCAGGTGGTGGCGGTCCCGGTGGTCGCCCGACATCCGGCGGCAGGGGCCGCGGCGGCACGACCGCCGGCGCCTTCGGTCCCGGCGGTCGAGGTCGGCCGGGACGTCAGCGCAAGTCCAAGCGCGCGAAGCGGCAGGAGTGGGAGAGCGGGCTGGAAGCCCCCCGGATGGGGGCGATGGTTCCGCGCGGGAACGGGCAGGCCATTCGACTGCCTCGGGGCGCATCCCTCGCCGATTTCGCCGACAAGATCGACGCCAACCAGGGTGCGCTCGTCCAGGTCGTGTTCACCCAACTCGGCGAGATGGTGACCGCGACACAGTCGTGCACCGACGAGACTCTGCAGTTGCTCGGGGTCACGCTCGGGTATGACGTGCAGATCGTCAGTCCCGAGGACGAGGACAAGGAGCTGTTGGAAAGCTTCGACCTCTCCTTCGGCGGTGCATACAGCGACCAGGTCGAACTGTCCGCGCGTCCGCCTGTTGTCACGGTCATGGGTCATGTCGATCATGGCAAGACGAAGTTGCTCGACGCGATCCGATCGACGGATGTGGTCGCCGGTGAAGCCGGCGGCATCACCCAGCACATCGGGGCCTACCAGGTCCGGGCGACGGTCGACGGGGATGAGCGAAAGATCACCTTTATCGACACTCCGGGTCACGAGGCGTTCACCGCCATGCGTGCCCGCGGTGCGCAGGTGACCGACATCGTCGTGCTGGTCGTCGCCGCGGATGACGGCGTCAAGCCGCAGACGATCGAGGCGCTCAATCATGCCCAGGCGGCCAACGTCCCGATCGTCGTCGCCGTCAACAAGATTGACAAGGAAGGCGCCGACCCCCTGAAGGTGCGCGGTCAGCTCACCGAATACGGCCTGGTCGCCGAGGAATACGGTGGCGACGCCATGTTCGTCGACGTGTCCGCCCGTAACCGCACCAACATCGACGGTCTGCTTGAGGCGGTTATCCTCACTGCTGACGCCGCGCTGGATCTGCGCGCCCCGACCGGTACGCAGGCGCAGGGTGTCGCGATCGAAGGCCGACTGGACCGCGGCCGCGGCCCGGTTGCCACCGTGCTCGTCCAGCGGGGAACCCTGCGGGTCGGCGACTCGGTGGTCGCAGGCGACGCCTTCGGGCGCGTCCGGGCGATGCTCGACGAACACGGTGACCCGGTGCACGAGGCCGGCCCGGCCCGGCCGGTGCAGGTCCTCGGGTTCACCAGCGTCCCCGACGCCGGTGACAACTTCCTGGTCGTTCCCGAAGACCGGGTCGCCCGCCAGATCGCCGAGCGTCGCCAGGCGCGTGAGCGCAACGCCGAACTTGCGATGAGCCGCGGTCGCCCGACTCTGGAGACGATCCTGGAGCGGATGAAGGAGGGCGAGAAGACCCAGCTCAACCTCATTCTCAAGGGCGACGTGTCCGGTTCGGTCGAGACGGTGGAGGACTCGCTGCTCAAGATCGACGTTGGTGACGAGGTCTCGTTGCGAATCATCGGTCGTGGTGTCGGTGCGATCACCGAGAATGACGTCAACCTGGCGAGCGCGTCCGATGCGGTGATTCTCGGGTTCAACGTTCGTGCGGAGGGCAAGGCGCGCGAGCTGGCCGAACGCGAGCGCGTCGACGTCCGCTACTACTCGGTCATCTACCAGGCGATCGAGGACATCGAGAATGCCCTCAAGGGCATGCTTAAGCCGATCTACGAGGAAGTTCAGCTCGGCACGGCCGAGGTCCGCGAGGTGTTCCGGGTTCCCCGGATCGGCAACGTCGCCGGTTCCCTGGTGCGTTCCGGGCTCATCCGCCGCAACACCAAGGCCCGGCTTATCCGGGACGGCGTGGTCGTGGCGGACAACCTCACGGTCGAGTCGCTCAAGCGGTTCAAGGACGATGCGACCGAGGTCCGCGAGGGTTATGAGTGCGGTATCGGGCTCGGCTCGTTCAACGACATCAAGGTTGATGACGTGATCGAGACCTTCGAACAGCGGGAGGTTCCTCGCTCCTGAGGACGCGGACCATGTGGACTGGGACGGGAGTTTTCGACCTTCTCCTTGGCGACGTTCGGTCGCTCAAGGAGAAGCGGTCGGTGGTCCGGCCGGTGGTGGCGGAGCTCCGCCGCAGGTATGCGGTAAGCGCGGCGGAGACCGGCCATCTCGATCTGCACCGGCGGACACAGATAGGGGTCGCCGTGGTCGCCGCGGACCGAGCCCATTGTGTCGAGGTCGTCCAGGCGTGTGAAAGTCTTCTTTCGCAACGCCCGGAGCTGGAACTGCTCTCGGCGCGAATGCGCTACCTCTCCGCTGAGGACCTGGAGTCCGACGAGGGCATGGACGGACCGCGATCGGTGGCGCGGTCGTAATGACAGGAGGAAGCGATGGCTGACCCTGCTCGGGCCCGCCGGCTCGCGGTGCGTATCCGCGAGGTGGTCGCCGCTGCGCTGGAACGGCAGGTGAAGGACCCGCGCCTGGGGATGGTCACCGTGACCGACACCCGGGTCACCCCGGACCTCACCGAGGCCACCGTCTTCTACACGGTCTACGGGGATGACATCGACCGGCTGGACTCGGCGCGCGCGCTGGAGTCGGCCAAGGGCCTGCTGCGTAGCCAGGTCGGCCGGCAGACCGGTGTCAAGGTCACTCCTAGCCTGACCTTTGTCCACGACCGCCTGCCTGACGACGCCCGCCATCTTGAGGACCTACTCCTGACCGCGCGGGAGCGGGACGCGGGCCTCGCGGGCGTCCGCAACGGTGCCCAGCCGGCAGGGGAACCCGATCCGTACCGCAAGCCGCGTGTCGAGTCCGACGAGTCCGACGAGGAAATGATGGGGGACACGCTGCGATGACCGACGTGACAAGTCTCGCCGACCTGTCCCTCCTCCCGGTTCCCCAGGCGGGCGAGGGGACGGGTCGGGCGGGGTCCACGTCCGGCGAAGCGGTCGGCGAGCAGCGGGACCGCACGGTCGAGGCGATCCGCTCGGCAGCCCAGGGCGGGGAGAACATCCTGCTGGTCGCGCACGTCGACCCGGACGGCGACAGTCTGGGTTCGGCGATCGCGCTGGGGCTTGCGCTGCGTGCCCTCGGGGCCAGAGCGTCGGTGTCATTCGACAGCGACCCGTTCGTGGTACCGCGCTCCCTGACGTTTCTGCCCGGCCAGGATCTCCTTGTCTCACCGTCCCTGGTCGCGGCGACACCTGACCTCGTGGTGACGCTGGATGCGGGCAGCCTGTCCAGACTCGGGGCGCTGGGCCGGGTCGCCACCCGGGCACGGCGAATGGTTGTGATCGACCATCACGCCTCGAACACGCGGTTCGGGGATATCAACCTGATCGACCCCGACGCCGCCTCCACCAGTGTGATGGTCACCGGCGTCATCGACGCGCTCGGGATTGAACTCGATCACGATATGGCTGTCGCGATCTACACGGGCCTGGTCACCGATACCGGTTCGTTCCGGTACGGCGTGACCACGCCGGATGTCCACCGGTTGGCCGCGCGGTTGTTGGGCACCGGGATCCGCCATGATCTGATCACCCGTACGGTGTGGGATACCCACCGTTTCGGCTACCTGCAGCTACTGGGTGAGCTGCTCGGCAGGGCCCGCCTGGAACCCGAGCACGACCTGGTGTGGACGTGGTGTGCCTATGCGGACCTCACCGGCGCGGGTCTCACCCTCGATGAAATCGAGGGTGTGATCGATATCGTGCGGACCACGGCCGAAGCCGAGGTGGCGATCGTCTGCAAGCAGGACGCCACGAACATCTGGAAGGTTTCGGTGCGTTCCAAGGGCGGTATCGACGTCGGTGCGGTCTGCACCGGGCTCGGAGGCGGTGGCCACCGCTTCGCCGCCGGCCTGAGTTCCACCGAATCCCTGGAGCAGACCATGGTGACCCTGCGCGTCGCACTGGTCCAGGCCCCGAGACTGCCGGGCTGATGGCAGGTTCGACCGCCGCGCTCGGCGTGGACGGGCTGGTCGTCGTGGACAAGCCGCCGGGGCTCACCTCGCATGACGTGGTGGCCCGCGCCCGGCGGGTCCTGCACACGCGGCGGGTCGGGCACGCCGGCACGCTCGACCCGATGGCGACCGGTGTGCTGGTACTCGGGGTGGGCCGGGCGACCCGCCTGCTCGGTCATCTCGCGTTGACCGACAAGGTCTACACCGCGACGATCCGCCTCGGTGAGGCGACCACCACCGACGATGCACAGGGTGAGGTCGTCGCCGTGCATGAGGTCGAGGTCGACGCGGAGCGGCTCGCCGTCGCCATGGCGGCTCTCACCGGCCCGATCGACCAGGTGCCGTCCGCGGTCAGCGCGGTCAAGGTGAACGGCGTCCGGGCCTATGCCCGGGTACGCGCGGGTGAGCAGGTCGTTCTTGCGGCGCGGCGGGTCACGGTGAGCAGGTTCGAGTTGCGTGCCCGCACCGGCGCTGACCTTGATGTGGCCGTCGCCTGTTCCAGCGGGACCTACGTGCGTGCGTTGGCCCGGGACCTCGGCCGGGCACTGGGCTGTGGCGCGCACCTGTGCGCCCTGCGCCGGGTGTCGGTGGGACCGTTTGATCTCACCGGAGCGGTCACCCTGGACGCGCTGGCGCAGGCCGGCGGCGGCGCACTGCGTCCGCTGCCCGACGCCGTCGCCACGCTGTTTCCCTGTCGGGAGGTGGATGCCGATGACGCTCGTGCGATATCACACGGCCGGCGTCTTCCCCCGTTCGGGATACCCGGCACGTATGGCGTCTTCGGCCCGGCCGGCGAGCTTCTCGCTCTCGCCGAGGACGCGCAGGGCGTCTGTCGGTCGCTGGTGGTCTTCGCCGGAGCGTGAGCGGCAAACGGCACCGATAGGCTTTGGATGTGCAGCGGTGGCGCGGGGTGCGGGAGACGCCGGATGACTGGCCCGGCGGTGTTGTGACGATCGGGTTCTTCGACGGCGTCCACCGCGGTCACCAGCAGATCATCCGCCGTGCGGTGGAACGCGCCCACCGGGCGGGACAGCTCACGGTCGTGCTCACGTTCGACCCACATCCGGCCGAGGTCATCCGACCGGGTAGCCATCCGGCGCTGCTGACGACGCCGGCTTTCAAGGCGGAGCTGCTGGAACGGCTCGGTGTCGACGCGCTGTGCGTCCAGCCCTTCACTCCCGAGTTCAGCCGGATACCACCGGACGGCTTCGTCCACGACATGCTTCTGCATCGGCTGCGGCCGAGCGCCGTGGTCGTCGGGGAGAACTTCACCTATGGTCACCGGGCGGCCGGAAATCTGGAGACCCTGCGTCGCAGCGCTGTGACCGACGGCTTTGCCGTGGAGGGCGTCCGGCTTCTGTCTGCGGACGACCACGTGTTGTCCTCGACCCATATTCGAGCGTGTATCGCCGACGGCGATGTGGTTACCGCCGCGCGTGCGCTCGGCCGTGACCACCGGGTGGAGGGAATCGTGGTACACGGCGACGCGCGTGGCCGTGCTATCGGATATCCGACCGCCAACCTCGCGACCACCGCGTACGCCGCAGTGCCCGCCGACGGTGTCTACGCCGGCCATGCCGTGTGGTCGGGTGAGCGGTATCCGGCGGCGATCTCCATCGGTACCAACCCGACCTTTGACGGGACACAGCGGCGGGTCGAGGCATACCTCCTCGACTTCGACGCCGATCTCTACGGCGCTCACCTCGCCTTCGAGTTCACCGAGCGGCTGCGGCCCACCCTGCGGTTCGACTCCGTGGCTGACCTGGTTGCCCAGATGGCGTCAGACGTCCTGACCACCCGTAAGATCATCACTCCGGCGCCGGACGGGCGGTACCCGCGGGGTTGGTAAGCTTCGACACCAGACGAGTGTGGTGTGTCCGTCAGCCCGGGTGAGGCAGACCCTGGGCGCACATCCCACCCGCAGACAGGAAGAGGTTTCGCGTGCCGCTCGCGAGCGACGTCAAGCAGAAGATCTTGTCCGATTACGCCACGGTCGAGCGTGATACCGGTTCGCCCGAGGTGCAGGTGGCGATGCTCACCCGGCGGATCAGTGACCTGACCGAACACCTGAAGCTGCACAAGCACGACCACCACAGCCGGCGTGGGCTACTGCTGCTGGTCGGCCGTAGGCGACGGCTGCTGAATTATCTCGCCAAGACCGATATCGGCCGCTACCGATCGCTGATCGAACGACTCGGGTTGCGACGGTAGGAACTGTTTGACCGGGTCCGCGACGGCGCGAGCCGCCGGTCCTCGGTGGTGGTGTCCGGGTGCGCCGCATGGCGAATCCCGGGGGCTTCGACTGAGCGCCGGCCTCCTCGGCAAGACGGACCCGGCCGATGTGAGGAGGAATGGTTCGAGTGGAGGACCAGACAACCGCGACTGAGGCGGTTATCGACAACGGAGCGGCCGGAATCCGGACGATCCGGTTTGAGACGGGTCGGTTGGCTCGGCAGGCTGCCGGCGCCGCAGTCGCCTATCTCGGCGACACCATGGTGCTGTCCGCGACGACCGTCAGCAAGCAGCCCAAGGAGCAGCTCGATTTCTTCCCGCTGACGGTGGATGTCGAGGAGCGGATGTACGCGGCCGGGCGTATCCCCGGCTCGTTCTTCCGGCGGGAGGGGCGGCCCAGCGAGGACGCCATCCTCACCTGTCGTCTGATCGACCGGCCGCTGCGGCCGTCGTTCGTCAAGGGGTTGCGAAACGAGATCCAGGTCGTGGCAACGATTCTCGCCCTGGATCCGGACACTCTGTACGACGTCGTCGCGATCAATGCGGCCAGCGCGTCGACCACGCTCGCCGGGCTGCCGTTCTCCGGTCCCGTCGGTGCTACCCGGGTCGGTTTTGTGGACGGGAACTGGATCGCCTTCCCGACCCACTCCGAGCTGGAGCGCGCGACCTTCGACATGGTGGTGGCCGGCCGTGTGCTCGACGACGGCTCCGATGTCGCAATCATGATGGTTGAGGCGGAGGCGACGCGGGATACGGTGCCGCTGCTTGCCGCGGGTTCGCCGGCGCCGACCGAAGATGTGGTGGCCGCGGGGCTGGAGGCGGCGAAACCCGCCATCCGCGAGTTGTGCCGTGCCCAGCGCGAACTGGCCGAGCGGGCGGCCAAGCCGACCCGTCAGTTCCCGTTGTTCGTCGACTACCACGACGACGTCCTTGAGGCGCTGTCGATTGCGGTCGGTGACGAACTTGCTGCGGCCCTGCGTATCGCCGGCAAGCAGGAGCGGGAAACCGAGCTGGACCGGGTCCGCTCGTTGGCCGCGGAGAAGGTCGTGGGCCAGTTCGAGGGCCGCGAAAAGGAGATCGGCGCGGCTTATCGGGCGTTGACGAAGAAGCTGGTACGCCAGCGCATCATCGCCGATGGCGTCCGTATCGACGGGCGTGGCGTCACCGAGATCCGTGAGCTGTCGGCGGAGGTCGACTTCATTCCCCGCGTACACGGATCAGCTCTGTTCGAGCGTGGCGAGACCCAGATCCTCGGCGTGACCACCCTGGCCATGCTGCGGATGGAGCAGACGGTCGACACGCTCAATCCCGACCGCACCAAGCGTTACATGCACAACTACAACTTTCCGCCCTACTCCACCGGTGAGACCGGGCGGGTCGGTTCACCGAAGCGCCGTGAGATCGGCCACGGCGCACTGGCAGAGCGTGCCCTGCTGCCGGTGCTGCCCAGCCGGGACGAGTTCCCGTACGCCATCCGGCAGGTCTCCGAGGCGCTGGGCTCCAACGGGTCGACGAGTATGGGCTCCGTCTGCGCAAGCACGTTGTCGTTACTGAATGCCGGTGTCCCACTCAAGGCCCCGGTCGCCGGGATCGCGATGGGTCTGATTCACGAGGGCGACGACTTCGTCACGCTCACCGACATCCTCGGCGCCGAGGACGCCTACGGCGACATGGACTTCAAGGTCGCGGGCACGCGGGAGTTCGTCACCGCCCTCCAGCTCGACACGAAGCTGGACGGCATCCCCGCGTCGGTCCTCGCTGACGCGCTGGGCCAGGCCAAGGCCGCGCGGCTGGCGATTCTCGACGTCATGGCCGAAGCGATCGACGGCCCGGATGAGATGTCGACGCACGCCCCCCGGGTGATCTCTGTCAAGATCCCGGTAGACAAGATCGGTGAGATCATCGGCCCGAAGGGCAAGATGATCAATCAGATCCAGGCTGACAGCGGCGCTGAGATCACGGTCGAGGACGATGGCACCATCTACATCGGTGCGCAGGACGGCACCTCCGCGGAGAGCGCCCGTTCGGCGATCAACGCTATCGCCAACCCGCAGATGCCGGAGGTCGGGGAGCGCTATCTCGGCACCATCGTGAAGATCACGACCTTTGGTGCGTTCGTCTCGCTCACGCCGGGCAAGGACGGACTGCTCCACGTCAGCAAGCTCAAGCAGCTTTCCGGTGGGAAGCGGGTGGAGAAGGTGGAAGAGGTGGTTCAGGTCGGCCAGAAGCTCCAGGTCGAGATCACTGAAATCGACAGCCGCGGGAAGATCAGCCTTTCTCCTGTGGCCGAGGACGCCGACAGCGTCCCGGTCGAGTCCTGACCGGCATCCCGTGACCAGGACAGGTCTGGTGCCGGATGGCACGCTTCGCGAGGAGCTGCTGTCCGGCACCGTCCGGCGAGCCGTGTTGCCGGGCGGGCTGCGGGTGCTGACCGAGAAGGTGCCCGCGGTTCGGTCGGTGGCCATCGGGATCTGGGTCGGCGTGGGTTCCCGGGACGAGGACCCGTTGACGGCCGGCTGTTCCCACTACCTTGAACACCTGCTGTTCAAGGGCACGCCGTCCCGGGACGCACTCACGATCAGTTCTGCGATCGAGGCCGTCGGCGGGGAGATCAACGCCTTCACGACCAAGGAGTACACGTGCTACTACGCACGGGTACTCGACGGCGATCTCGCCGATGCGGTCGACGTGGTCTGCGACATGGTCTGCAATTCATTGATCACCGCTGCCGACGTTGCGGCGGAGCGGGGCGTGATCCTCGAGGAGATCGCCATGCACGACGACGACCCGAGTGACGTCGTGCACGATGTCTTCACCGCGGCCGTGCTCGGTGACACCGAGCTCGGGCGTCCCGTGCTGGGCACGATCGACTCCATCGAGGGCCTGGGCCGCGACACCATCGCGGACTACTACCGGTCCCGGTACACCCCGTCGGACACGGTGATCGCGATCGCCGGGAACATCGATCACGAGCGGACGCTCGCCCTTGTCGCGGCGGCGTTCGGCGACCGTCTGGGTGGACCGGAGGTTCCCGCCCCGGTGCGGGGGGGCTCCTACGCCTACCCCGACGCCCGGGGCGTCGTGGTCAGTCAGCGTCCCACCGAGCAGGCACATGTCGTGCTCGGAACCGTGGGGATGTCACGCCGGGACCCCCGTCGGTTCGCCATGGGAATCATGTCCTCGGCGCTCGGCGGGGGAATGAGCTCGCGGCTCTTCCAGGAGGTCCGGGAGAAGCGGGGCCTTGCCTACTCCGTCTACTCGTTCGCCTCCCATTTCGCCGACGCCGGCCTGTTCGGCGTCTATGCGGGGTGCGCGCCCCGGCGCGCGGACGAGGTTCTCGCGCTCTGCCGCGAGCAGCTGGAGTTGATCGTGGCATCGGGGATCACCGACGACGAGCTCTCCCGGGCCAAGGGTCAGAGCCGAGGTTCGCTGGTGCTGGGCATGGAGGACACCGGTTCGCGAATGAGCAGGATCGGTAAGAGCGAGCTCATGCACGGGGAGCTTCTGTCCGTGGACGAGGTGCTCGCCCGGGTGGACGAGGTGACCCTGGATGACGTCCGGAGTGTCGCCACCGACCTGCTTGCCCGGCCGCTCGCTCTCGGCGTGATCGGTCCCTTTGACGATCACGACTTCGCGTCCGTGGTCGCGGGGTGACCGACACGATCCGGGTCGGTGTGCTCGGCGGCCGGGGGCGGATGGGGTCGACGGTCCGCGCGGCCGTCGACGCAGCCGAGGATCTCACCCTGGTGGCGGCGGTAGATCTCGGGGACGACTTCGCCAGCCTGCGCGAGGCCGACGTCGTCGTCGACTTCACCCGTCCCGACGCCGTCATGGAGAACCTGCGATGGTGCCTGGACGCGGGCCTTCACGTGGTCGTGGGCACGTCGGGCTTTGACGGCGACCGGCTGGAGACGGTGCGCGGCTGGCTGGCCGAAACGCCGGATCTCGGCGTGCTGGTGGCCCCCAATTTCGGTGTCGGTGCCGTGCTGATGATGCATTTCGCGGTCCAGGCGGCGCGCTTTTTCGAGTCGGTAGAGATCATCGAGATGCATCATCCCGGCAAGGTGGACGCCCCCAGCGGGACAGCGCTGCACACCGCGGAACTGGTCGCACAGGCACGGGTCCGGGCCGGTGGCACCCCGGCCGGACCGGATGCCACCGAGTCCGCGTATGCCGGCGCTCGCGGCGCGCGGATCAGCGGGGTTCCCGTGCACAGTATTCGGCTTTCCGGCTTGGTCGCCCACCAGGAAGTGCTTCTTGGTGGTGCGGCCGAGACCCTGACCCTGCGTCACGACTCCTTCGATCGGACTTCGTTCATGCCAGGTGTACTGCTCGGCGTCCGCCGGACTCCGGGGCGTCCCGGCCTGACCGTGGGCCTGGAGGCCCTGCTCGAACTGTGAAGGTCCGTGTCGTCGTCGGCGTCGTTGTCGCCGCGGTCGTCTTCTATCTCGGACTGATCGGCTGGCGAGGTGTCCAGCTGCTCACCCAGTCCAGCTGGACGGCCCGCGGGCTCGGCGTCGGCGTGCTGGCGCTGCCTGTGGTCGGGGTGGTCGTCATCCTGCGGGAGCTGGCGTTCGGGCGGGCGGCCGAACGGCTGGGACGCCACCTGCCCGAGGATGATCAGTCGAGCGACGCGCTGTCCCCGTTGCCACGACGTCCGTCCGGCCGGATCGACCGGACTGCGGCTGACGAGGCATTCGACCGTCGGCGCGCGGACGTCGAGGCGCACCCACGGGATTGGCGGACCTGGTACCGGCTCGCGGTCGCCTACGGCGATGCCGGCGACACCCGTCGGGGCCGCGTTGCGATGCGCCACGCAATCGCTCTGGAACGTATCCAATCTGCCGTGTGATCTCGATACGTTTCGGGGATGAGCGCGGGCGTCATCTACGGAATTGATCTTGGGACCACCTACAGCTGCGTTGCCCGGGTGAACAGATCGGGCGATCCCGAGGCGATTGCGCTGTCCGGCGGTGTGGCCACGATGCCGAGCGTCGTGCTCTTCGTCGGTCCGGATGACTATGTCACCGGTGAACCCGCCCGTCAGCTCGCTCGCGCCCGCGCGGATGATGTCTGCGCGCTGGTCAAACGCCGGATGGGCGATGGTGACTGGCGCTTCGTGACCTCTGGACGGGCGTGGTCCGCGCCGGCGGTGAGCAGCCTTATTCTGCGGGCGCTCGTCAGCGACGCGGCCTTCGCCGGTGGGGAGCCCGTCCGTGACGCGGTCCTCACCGTGCCGGCGTACTTCGGCGACGAGGAACGCCGGGCCACCGTCCTCGCCGGGCAGTACGCGGGCCTGTCGGTCGTCGACGTCATCAACGAACCGACCGCGGCAGCGCTCTCTTACGGTTTCGCCCGTTTCGACTCCGACGCGACCTTCGCCGGTCGCACGGCCCAGGAGGAAGTGGCGCTCGTCTACGACCTCGGCGGCGCCACGTTCGACGTGACCGTGGTCGAGCTCGCCGACCGCCGGATCTCGGTGGTCGCCATCGACGGCGACCACCGACTCGGCGGGGCCGACTGGGACGAAGCGCTCGCCCGGTACCTGTCCCGGCAGTTCCTGGACGCGCATCCGGGCGCCGCTGACCCGCTGGCCGACGCCACCGCCGCCCAGGCGCTGATGCTGGCCGCTGAACGGACCAAACGCGAGCTCACCGACCGGATGGAGACGACGGTCGCCGTCGAGCACGATGGACGCGTACTGAAAGCGGTGGTGACACGGGACGATCTTGAACGGTTGACGGCCGGGCTGCTGGGGCGGACCGTGACCCTCACCCGATCGGTGCTCGCCGCGGCCAGGGCGCGGGGCGTCTCCCGGCTGGACCGTGTGCTGCTGGTCGGAGGTTCCGCCCGGATGCCGGCGGTGGCCCGCCGACTCGGCGCGGAGCTCGGCGTGCCGGTCGAGCTGCGTGACCCGGACCTCGCGGTGGCCAAGGGGGCGGCTGTCTACGGCGAGAAGAAGGCCATCGAGCGCCTGGTCCTCGCGGACCTGGTGTCACGGGGACAGCTCGCCGACGGCGCGGCGTCGGATGCCGCCGCGCCCGCGGACCTGGCTGCCGCCTGCAGGCGTCTTGCGGCGGCCTTCGGGATCACCGCCGAACGGGTCCGGCGCACCGTCGAGGTCCAGGTGGTCAACGTCGTCTCCCGCGGCTTCGGAGTGCTGGCGCTCGACCGTTTCGGTGAACGCTGCGCGGTGTTCCTCGTCCACCGCAATGACCGGCTACCTGTGGTGGTCCGGCGCAGCTTCGGTACCGTCCGCGACGATCAGGACGCCGTCACGCTGCAGGTGGTCGAACAGGGCAGCGGCGTCGAGTCGACCCGGATCGAGGATGTCACGGTCGTTTCTCGGGCGGAGATCACCGGGATCCCCCCGGGCTTTCCTGCCGGTACCCCCATCGAGATCATTTTTCGGATGGGATTCGACGGTGTTCTCGAGGTGACCGCGTTGCACGAAGGTCTGGCCGACCGTCGCCTGACCGTGCGGGTGGAGACCACCGCGGCCCTGAGCCAGGCCGATGTCGCCCGGGAACGCGATGCGGTGGCACGGTTGCGCCGCCGGGAGAGCTGACCGGGCAGCAGCGACGGTCGGTACCGTGTGGGCATGCGCGTGCAGGTCATCGCCCAGACGCAGTTCACCCCGCCGGCCGACGTCGACTGGACCACCGACGTCGACGGCGGCCAGGCGTTGGCGGAGTTCGCCGGCCGGGCCTGCTACCAGAGTTGGTCGAAGCCGAACCCGGCCACGGCGACGAACGCCGGCTACCTGCGGCACATCCTCGATGTCGGGCACCTGTCGGTGCTGGAGCACGCCACCGTGACGATGTACATCACCGGGGTCTCCCGCAGCCTGACCCACGAGCTCGTCCGGCACCGCCACTTCTCCTACAGCCAGCTGTCGCAGCGTTATGTGCCCGCGCACGGCGCCGCGGTGGTCGAGCCCGATGTCATCGCCGGGGATCCACTGCTCCACGCGCTGTTCACCGAGGCCACCGCCACGGCGCTGGACGCCTACGGAAAGCTCCTGGAGGGGCTGGAGCAGCACTTCGCCGACGTGGCGGTGTCGACGTCCCGGCGTAAGCAGGCCCGCCAGGCCGCCCGTGCCGTCCTGCCCAACGCCACCGAGACCCGGATCGTGGTGACCGGGAACTACCGCGCGTGGCGGCACTTTATCGCGATGCGGGCGAGCGAGGCTGCCGACATCGAGATTCGGGCGCTGGCCATCGCCGCGTTGCGTGAGCTTCAGCGGTTGGCACCCAATGTTTTCAGCGACTTCCAGGTGACCAACCTCGACGATGGAAGCGAGATCGCCGTCAGTCCGCTGGCCGAAGGAGACGACGCGTAACACATGTCCCCCGATGAGCTGCGGCGTGTACACGCCTACTGGCGGGCGGCGAACTATCTGTCGGTCGGCCAGATCTACCTGCTGGACAACCCGCTGCTGCGCGAGCCGCTGCGGTCCGAGCACGTCAAGCGCCGGCTGCTCGGCCACTGGGGCACGACCCCGGGACTCAACTTGATCTACGCGCACATGAATCGTGTGATCAAGGCGAACGATCTCAATGCGATCTACGTGATCGGGCCGGGCCACGGCGGTCCGGCCATCGTGGCGAACGCGTACCTGGAGGGCACCTACTCCGAGGTCTACCCCTCGATCGGCCGGGATGCAGACGGGATGCGCAGGCTGTTCCGCCAGTTCTCCTTTCCCGGTGGTATCCCGAGTCATGTCGCGCCCGAGACTCCCGGTTCGATCCACGAAGGCGGTGAGCTCGGTTACGTCCTCACCCACGCTTTCGGTGCGGCGTTCGACAATCCGGACCTGCTGGTATGTGCGGTCGTCGGGGACGGCGAAGCCGAGACCGGGCCACTGGCGGCGAGCTGGCACTCGAACAAGTTCCTGAACCCGGCCCGGGACGGCGCGGTGCTTCCGATCCTGCATCTCAACGGCTACAAGATTGCCCAGCCGGCCGTGCTCGCGCGCATTCCCGAGGCCGAGCTCGACCAGCTCATGCGCGGGTATGGGTATCATCCATACCATATCAACGGCGGGGACCCCGCCGAGGTCCACCAGCGGTTCGCTGCCGTTCTCGACACGGTGATCGCGGAGATCGCGGAGATCGCGGAGCGGGCCCGGGTGCACGGCGATTCCACCCGTCCATTGTGGCCGATGATCGTTCTGCGGACGCCGAAGGGCTGGACCGGCCCCGGTGTCGTGGACGGTGTCCCGGTCGAGGGCACCTGGCGGGCACACCAGGTGCCGGTCGCCCACGTTCACGACAACCCCGAGCACCTCGCGGTGCTTGCGCAGTGGCTGCGAAGCTACCGGCCCGAGGAGCTGTTCGACGCCGAGGGCCGGCTTGTCGCCGAGCTTGCCGACCTCGCCCCGGTGGGCGACCGGCGGATGAGCGCCAACCCGCACACCAACGGTGGCGAGCTGCTGCGTGACCTCGCGCTGCCGGACTTCCGCACATACGCCGTGGATGTGACGGTGCCCGCAAAGACATCCAGTGAAGCCACCCGGGTCCTCGGTGGATTCCTGCGGGACGTGATGGCGGCGAACTCGACGACGTTTCGGGTGATGGGTCCGGATGAGACGGCGTCCAACCGTCTCGGAGCGTTGTTCCAGGTCACATCCCGCGCCTGGAATGCCGAGATCGTCGACGGTGACGACGATCTCGCACCGGACGGCCGGGTCATGGAGGTCCTGTCCGAGCACCTGTGCCAGGGCTGGCTGGAGGGATATCTCCTCACCGGACGGCACGGCTTCTTCTCGTGTTACGAGGCGTTCATCCACATCGTCGACTCGATGGTGAACCAGCACGCGAAGTGGCTGAAGACGACCCGTGACATCCCGTGGCGGCGCCCCATCGCGTCCCTGAACTACCTCCTCACCAGCCATGTCTGGCGGCAGGATCACAACGGCTTCTCCCATCAGGACCCGGGCTTCATCGATCATGTGGTCAACAAGAAGGCGGAGATAATCCGCGTGTATCTCCCGCCGGATGCGAACACGCTGTTGTGCGTCGCGGATCACTGCCTACGAAGCCGGCACTACATCAACGTCATCGTCGCTGGCAAGCAGCCGGCATTGAACTACCTGTCGATGGATGCAGCGGTCGCCCACTGTACCCGCGGCATCGGTATCTGGGACTGGGCCAGCAACGACGACACCGATATGCCGGACGTCGTCCTGGCCTGCGCCGGTGACATTCCGACCCTGGAGACGTTGGCGGCGGTCGACATCCTCCGGCAGGATTTTCCCGAGCTGAAGGTCCGGGTCGTCAACGTCGTCGACCTGATGCGTCTGCAGGATGAGTACGAGCATCCGCACGGCATGTCCCACACCCGGTTCGATGCGCTCTTCACCGCCGACCGCCCGGTCATCTTCGCATACCACGGTTACCCATGGCTGATCCATCGCCTGACGTACAGACGGACGAATCACCGGAACCTGCACGTCCGCGGGTATATCGAGGAAGGTACGACCACCACGCCGTTCGACATGGCGATGATGAACAATCTCGACCGGTTCCACCTGGTCATGGACGTCATCGATCGGGTTCCGGCCCTGGGCGCCCGCGCCGCGCACGTCCGGCAGAAGATGGTGGACGCGCGTATCGCGGCCCGGGCGTACACCCGCGACATCGGCGAGGACATGCCCGAGATCTCCGACTGGACCTGGCCCTACTGACCCGTTGAGACTGGCCGGTGCCGTGAACGTTCTGGTGGTCAACGCGGGGTCGTCCAGCCTGAAACTTCGCCTCCTCGGGCCGGATGACGGCGTGCTGGCCTCGGTCGATCTCGGCGCCCGGGCGGGCCGCCCGGACCCGGGCGAGGTCCGTACGGCTGTCGGTGACCTGACCCGGCTGGGCACACTCGGCGCGGTCGGGCACCGGATCGTGCACGGCGGAACAACGTTCGTCGATCCGGTCGTCGTCACCGACGGGGTGACCAAGGAGCTGACCGCGTTGACCGCGCTGGCGCCGCTGCACCAGCCGGCGGCGCTGGCGGCGCTTGCCCAGGTGCGAGCCGCGGTGCCCGATGTCGTGCAGGTTGCCTGCTTCGACACCGCGTTCCACGCCCGGATGCCACCCGCCGCGGCCACCTACGCGGTGCCAGCGCACTGGCGCGATCATCTCGGCGTCCGCCGCTACGGCTTCCACGGCCTGTCCCACGCGTACGCGTCCCGCCGGGCGACGGCGCTGACCGGCGGACGCCGGGTGGTCACCGCTCATCTCGGGTCGGGGGCATCGCTGGCCGCCGTCTGCGACGGTGTCGGTGTCGACACGACCATGGGGTTCACCCCGTTGGACGGTCTGGTGATGTCCACCCGTTCCGGCACCGTCGACCCGGGACTGTTGCTGTGGTTGCAGACGTCGGTCGGCATGTCCGCGGATGATCTCACCGACGCCCTGTTCCATCGGTCGGGCCTGTTCGCGCTCGCAGGCACCGCCGACATGCGTGCCGTCGTCGACCGTGCCGCCGCAGGCGAGCCCGACGGCTCGCTGGCCCTGGCGATCTACCTGCACCGGCTGCGCGCGCAGATCGCGGCGATGGCCGCGGCCCTGGGCGGACTCGACACGCTGGTCTTCACCGGCGGCGTGGGGGAGCGCTCCCCGGTGGTGCGTGCCGGCGCGGTGGCCGGGCTCGGCTTTCTCGGCGTGGCTGTCGACCCCGCGCGCAACGAGGCCCATACCGGCCCCGACTCCGACGTCACCGCCGTCGGTTCGCCGGCCCGGACGTTGATCGTCGAGGCCCGCGAAGATCTGGAGATCGCTCGCGGCGTCCGTGCATGCCTTGCCACTGGTCAACGTTGAGGACGGCGGTGATGGAGTCCTGAAGGTGAAGCGGTTCGCCGGCCCACTGTGGGGTGATCGAGGTGGGGTGGATGTGCGCGGTGGCGCTCTTGAGCCGGATGAGAGGTTCACAGCCGGCGGTGGTGGGGTATTGGGACGGAATGACGGTTTCATCGGGTTTACGTACGGTGATGGTTTGGTCGGGGTTGATGCTGATGGTGAGCCCTGCTTCGTGTAGGGCATGGTGGTGGTAGCTGCATATCAGGACGAGGTTGTCAAGGTCAGTTCGGCCGCCGTCGGCCCAGTGGATGGCGTGGTGGGCGTGGAGCCATCTGGTGTGGTCGCAGCCGGGGAATTGGCAGGTGCTACGGTCACGAGCTTCCAGCAGGCGACGCAGCGCTTTCGGGACGGTGCGGTGGCGGCGTCCGGCGTTCGGGGTGGCCACAGTGGCGTCGCAGGCGAGGCGCCGGATGGTTTCCGGGTGCAGCGCGATGCCGGGTTCGACATCGCCGCGCGCATCCTCGGGCGGGGTTTCGCCGGTCAGCAGGGCCTGGTCGACGTGGATGTTGACGGTGAAGCGGGCGGGGTCGGCCAACTGGGGTGCCTCGTTGCTGAGGAAGCCGGCGGCGACGGCCGTGAGCGCGTCGGCGTTCCCAGCCCGGTCGCGGGGAGTAGGCGTCTCTGTGGTTTCTCCTTCGGTGAGGCTGACGTGGGCGGCGTCGATCGCTTTGATCAGGAGCGCGCCGTCCTCCGGTTCGAGGCGAGCGTGGACGACGAGGCTGCCGTCGTCGTCCCATCGCCAGGAGCAGGCGCGTCGGGCGCGTCGGGCGGCGACTTGCTCCAGCCCGTCGGCGCTGCGTAGGCGGGCGTAGGCGGCGACGAGTCGCTCAAGCTGGCCAGCGGTGGCGTGTGTGGCCTGGCGGACCCATTCGGCCTCGGTGTCGATGTCGGCGACGCGGCTGATGGCACGGACCTTGGCGTAGGACAGCTGGCCGGCAGCGAACGACTCCCGCAATGCGGGGAGCTGTTCGAGGGCATGCCCGACGCGGAGGTGTTCGTAGCCGGTGCGCAGCCCGACCCCACATTTCCAGGACAGCCAATGTGCGCATGACCGGATGCCGACCCCGCTCCAGCCTTCGCGGCGGTCGAACGCAGCCAGGGTCAGCAGCCAGGCGCACATGGCCGCCGAGATCCGCCCGGCCCAGGTGCAGATCTCGGATTCGAGCTGGTGGAGGGGAGCAGACTCCACATCGATATCGAACATAAGTTCGATTATGAGCCGGTGTCGGTTGTTCCGCAAGGGGTTGCGTGACACGGGCCCGGACGTTGCGCTCCGCGGAACACAATTTCTGCTCCGGCGCTTTCATGCCTGTCTGTCCGGTACGGGTATTGTCGCTCGCTGTGGTCACATTGCCGCCGGTCGGTCCGGGCAACGCTGGTCCGGGCAACGCTGGGCGTTGGCGGCGTTGGACCCGCCGTGACGGTCGTGAGACCGCGAGGTTCCTCGATCTCACCGATATCGATGAGATCACCGCGACGCTTTTGGCTCCGCCGGTGGAGTACGCCGGGCTTCGGCGCCGGGTGGTGGACCAGTTCACTCTTCTGAGCGCGAACCGGTGTCAGCTCCAGCGATCGGTCAACTGGGGGCCACTGGACCCGTTGCTCACCGCTGTCGCCGGTCCGCGTGGCCTGCTGACCCGTACCGGTGGTCGGTTACCCGACGAGGTTTCGCTGTTACTGCCGATCTCGACGATGCCGAAGCGGGCGTTGGTCGCGTTCAATCTCGTCGGGCCGGGTGGGTCGGATGCCCATCTGATGCCTTATCCGACAAGTGTGACGACTCAGGGTAACCTCGTTTTGCGGTTGGCGGAGCACATCGGTCATCCGCCATCGGAGGCATCACGCTTCGTCGTTGACGCGATCTCCCGGTTCCGGCCTGGTCGGTTCAGCGGCAACCATCCGGGGCTCATACCACGACGCGGTGCGTCGCTCAGCGTTCGGGCGATATGTGAATATCTCAACAAGGAGGCGGAGCTGGCTGTATCGGAGGTGACGGTCCGGTCGTGGGCCGGCATCGTCGCCGGCACCGAGGCCATCCTGCGCCAGGCGTTGGCCGAACCGCCCGACCCACTGAGCAGCGCGGACAATCTGCTGTTGGCCGTGGGGGAATTGTGTCGCGATCTGCGCGTACCCGCCGACATCGACGAGGTCGGCATCGAGGCGTATCTGATCGACTTCGTGGCGTGGATCGACGTGCTCCGTAGGGCCGGCCCCGCAGCGGTTCCGGTGCTGTCCACGGTCGCCGAGTACGGCCGGCGTTGGGAGGCGCTCGCGGCGGTGACGCTTGATCCCTATCGGCCATCGTTGATCAAGATGCAGGAGGAGCGTCGGACGGTCCTGGACCGGTGGAGCCCGCTGCGTGGTGGTGATCAGTCGCTGTGGAGCTGGCTCGTCAATCCGATCGCACTGGTGGATCTTGATCCGGGCGGTCCGGGAAGCTACCACGTCAGCGTGGGGACCGACGATACGAGCATCGAGATCCGCCATCCGGCTGTGATCGACTTGCGTACGCGGCCAGTCGAACGTATGTTCGTGGAAGACCTTCAGCGAAACCGGGAGGTGTATGCGTACTACACGACTGACGCCCGCCGTCCGATGCGTGCAAAGCTGCTTGTGGGGCTCAGTGTTTCGCGCGACATCTGGCGGGTGAACCTGGCGATCCTGACTTTGATGATCTTCACGGTGGGGCTGTCGGTGTTACCTTTCCAGCTGAATGTCAACGCGGTGACCGTGGTCACGGTACCGTCGTCGTTCGCGGCCACCTTGCTGCTGACCCGGGAGCGCAGCAGTCTGGCGGCATGGGTCCTTGAGCCTTTCAAGCTGGCCCTGCTTGTCCTGCTGGTGGCCTTGGCGGTCACCGCTGGTGCACGGGCCGCGTTTGGCTGGCACACCTCCGCGTAGCGACTGAGAGAGTAAACTGATCGTCGACACCCGAGGACGGGATGGTTGGCATGCCGAAGAACTACGGCCAGGGCGTGGGCGTTGACTCCTGGCGTGCTGGTGGTCTGCTGGGCCTTGTCCGGCTCGGCCGGATCGAACTGTGGACGAGGTTGGATCGCAACATGCTGCGACAACCCGAGGCTGCTCCGGCCGCTGGAGCGTCGTCACCACCTCGCCGTCGTCATCGGGATGCCGACGACTCGGCGTAGTCGTATCGTCGAGGTTCCCCAGGCGGACGTTGCCTGACAAGGCACTAAGGTGACCGACATGCCAGTGTTGTCCCGAGCACCCTTCGGTCGCATGATCACCGCGATGGTCACCCCGTTTACCGCGGGTAGAAAACTTGATCTTGATGGTGCCGCTGGGCTCGCGGAGCACCTGGTGAACGCCGGGAACGAAGGCCTGGTCGTCAACGGAACCACCGGGGAATCGTCTACCACCTCGGATGCGGAAAAGGAAGAGCTGCTGCGGGTGGTGGTCGAGACAGTTGGTGCCCGTGCCGCGGTGATCGCCGGGGTGGGCACCAATGACACCCGCCACACGCTGGAGCTGGCCAGGGCTGCGGAGAACGCCGGCGCGTGCGGTCTGCTGGTGGTGAGCCCCTACTACACCAAGCCTCCGCAGGCGGGGCTCCTCGTGCACTTCGCCGCCGCCGCCGACGCCACCGGCCTCCCGGTGATGATTTACGACATACCTGGCCGCACCGGTGTGTCGGTGGCGACAGATACGCTGGTGCGGCTCGCCGAACATCCGCGGATCGTGGCGGTCAAGGACGCCAAGGACGACCTTGGAGCGTCATCGTGGGTCCTTGCCCGCACGGATCTTGCGTATTACTCCGGGACGGAGATGCTCACCCTCCCGCTGTTGTCGGTGGGTGCCGTCGGGGTGGTAAGTGTCGTGGGGCATGTCGCCGCCAGCCGGATCCGCTCGATGATCGACGCTTTCGACGCAGGTGACGCGGTCCGTGCCCGTTCTCTGCACATGAGTCTGCTTCCGGCGTACGAGGGCCTATTCAGGAACCAAGGTGTGATCATGACAAAGGCTGCTCTCAACATGGCGGGACTGCCCGCCGGCGGCGTCCGCCCGCCACTGGTCGACGCGACGGACGATGAACGCGAGCGACTGCGTGTCGACCTCGCCGCGGCCGGGGTCGACCTCTGCGTAGACGTGACCGCGACGGTGGGGTCCGCGTGAGTCATCCCCATCCCGGGTTGGGAACGCCACCGCCGCTGCCTCCGGACGGCCTGCGTATCGTCGCGCTCGGAGGTCTGGGCGAGATCGGCCGCAACATGACCGTGTTCGAGTTCGATGGCCGGCTGCTTGTCGTCGACTGTGGGGTCCTGTTTCCCGAGACGGACCAGCCTGGTGTCGACCTGATCCTTCCGGACTTCACCGCGATTCGGGACAGGCTCGACGCGATCGACGCGGTTGTGCTCACCCACGCGCACGAGGACCACATCGGTGCCGTGCCGTACCTGCTCCGTGAGCGTGCGGACATTCCGCTGGTCGGTTCCCGGCTGACTCTTGCGTTGATGGTGGCCAAGCTCGCCGAGCACCGCATCAGCCCGGTCACGATCGAGGTCCGGGAGGAACAGACCCAGAGCTTCGGCCCGTTCAACTGTGAGTTCTTCGCGGTCAACCATTCCATTCCGGACGCCTTGGCCGTCGCGATCCGCACTCCGGCGGGCCTTGTGCTGCACACCGGCGACTTCAAGATGGATCAACTACCCCTTGACGGCCGCCTGACCGACCTCGGTGGTTTCGCCCGGCTCGGCCGGGAAGGTGTCGATCTGCTCCTGTCCGACTCCACCAATGCCGAGGTGCCGGGCTTTGTCACGTCCGAGCGGGAGATCGCGCCAGTGCTCGACGGCGTATTCCGGGACGCCAAGAAGCGGATTATCGTCGCCTGCTTTGCCAGCCATGTGCACCGGGTTCAGCAGATTCTTGACGCGGCGGAATCTCACGGTCGCTCGGTGTGCTTCGTCGGGCGGTCGATGGTCCGTAACATGGGGGTGGCTCGTGATCTCGGGCTGCTCCGGGTGCCGACCGGTCTTGTGATCGATCTGCGGGACGTCGGTGCGTTGCCTGACCGCAACATCTGCCTGGTCTCGACCGGGTCGCAGGGCGAGCCGTTGTCCGCGCTGTCGCGGATGGCCAACCGCGACCACGCCATCCAGATCCAGGCCGGCGACACGGTGGTGCTGGCCTCCAGCCTGATACCCGGCAACGAGAACGCGGTTCACCGGGTGATCAACGGTTTGACCCGCTGGGGCGCGAAGGTCGTTCACAAGGGGGTGGCGAAGGTTCACACCTCGGGCCACGCCCCAGCAGGCGAGCTGCTCTACGTCCTCAACGCGACCCGGCCGTCCAACGTGATGCCGGTGCACGGCGAATGGCGACACCTGCGGGCACATGGTGCGCTCGCCGAGGCCAGCGGTGTACCCGCGGACAGGGTGGTGCTGGCCGACGACGGCATGGTCGTCGACCTCGTCGACGGGCAGGCGAACATCACCGGGGTGGTCCCGTGCGGCTATGTCTACGTCGACGGGCTCGCGGTCGGCGACGTCGGCGAACCAAGCCTGAAGGATCGCCGCATCCTGGGCGAGGAGGGCTTCATCACGATCATGGTTGTCGTTGACGCGGCGTCCGGCAAGGTCGTGGGTGGTCCGGAACTGTCGGCACGGGGCTTTTCCGACACCCGCGAGGCATTCGAGCAGGTTCGCGGATTGGTCACCGACACGTTGGCGGAAGCGATGCGTTCGGGGATGGTCGACGTCGGCGCGCTCCAACAGCTGGTACGCCGCACGGTCGGGCGTTGGGTCAGTGACACCTATCGCCGTCGTCCGATGATTATTCCGGTTGTCGTCGAGGTCTGATCCGGACCGGGGCGACGCGCCCGGAAGGTCGCGGTTGCCCGATGTCACGCCGGCGGACCTGTACCGTCGGCGCGTGGCCACGCGGGCAGGTGGCACGCGTACGCGTGCCGAGGGCGGGACGGCGAGATCCCGAGCCGCGCCCGCGCGGCGCCCGCCGGCGAAACCCCGGTCGAAGGGACAGTCGAAGGGGCAAAAGGGCGGTCCTGCCAAGGCGCCGCCACGCAAGCCCGGTGTGCCTTTCACGTTGCTGATCGCCCGGGGTGTTATCCGGTTGACGGTGCGTTTCTGGCTCGCTGCGGCCACGCTGTTGGGCAGTCTGCTACGCCGGATCGGCCGCGGCGCCCGTGACCTTCGTATCGACGGGACCCACCAGCGGGACGGCGTGGCGCTCGCCACGCTTGGTGCCACCGTCCTGACGGCGGCGGCAGTCTGGTTTCACGCCGCCGGGCCGGTCGGACAGGTCGTTTCCGTGGTGCTGCACTTCCTGGTCGGCGTGGGCGCGGTGGTGCTGCCGCTGTTCGGCTTGGGCGCGACGTGGAGACTCGTCCGTACTCCCAGCGATCCGGACAGCCGCGGTCGGGTGGTGATCGGCTGGACCGCGTTCGGGCTGGGCGTGCTGGGGATCGTGCACGTGGCGCACGGAGTTCCCGACTTCGCCGCCGGCCAGCACGCGATGGGGAGGG
>NZ_CAUVXG010000065.1:20351-25274 GCF_963555885.1 Protofrankia sp. Cr2 | reverse complement strand
CCCGCGGACAACGGCTGGGGCCTCCCCCTACCCGCCACCGTCCTGGCCCGGCTCCTGTGCGACGCCGAACTCGTCCGACTGCTGCTGGACCCCGCCGGGGTGCCGTTGGACGTCGGCCGCACCCAACGGATCGTGCCCCCCGCGCTGCGCCGCGCCCTGATCGCCCGCGACCGCTGCTGCACCTACCCGGGCTGTGACCGGCCGCCGGGCTGGTGCGAAGCCCACCACATCATCGAATGGTCCCAAGGCGGCCACACCGCCCTGAACAACCTGGTGTTGACCTGCGGCCAACACCACCGAACACTCCACCACAGCGACTGGCACGTACAGATCGGCGCCGACGGCATCCCCGCATGGATCCCCCCGGGATGGATCGACCCAACCCGCACCCCCCGACGCAACCCCTACCGCCGCACCCTCCACAACACCTGGACCGGCCATGAAACGTGGACCGGCCCCGGCACACAGGACGGCCCCGGCGACGATCTCTTCGGGAGTGTTCCCTGATGTCGGCTGATCGCGTCCGTCTCTGCGTCGGTGCCCGCGAGGACCTGCCCTCGCTCGTATAGCGGGGTGAAGCCCCGTCGGCTCACGAACGTGGTTTGTCGTCAGGCGTGGTGAAAGACGGGGGCTGGGGCCTCCGGGCGCGCGACGCGAATCATGATCGCGCGCCCTTCGGCCCCATTGGGACGGGTACCCGCGGAAGCGGCCAGATCAGGGGAACGTCCCATCGAAGAAAAACCAGGTCGTCCTACAGGGAGCGGCGGTAGGCGTCGAAGGCGCGGGTGGCGAGCATCCCGGCCATCGTTGCCAGCGCGGTGAGGCAGCACAGATAGATGCTGACCGTCAGCCAGTCCGGGTCGGTCGAGCCGGCCTCGCGGGCGGCGCTGACCGCCCAGTCCACCGGGTTGACCCGCGCGATGACCTGCATCCATCCGGGCATGAGGTTGCGGGCCATGATGGCTGATGACATGAACGTCAATGGCAGGATGGCGAAGTTCACCGCCGCGATCAGGGCGTCCTCCTTGCGCACGATCAGGGCCAGCGCGTGTGAGAAGGCTGCGACCGTGACCGCGACGAGCGACGCGGCGCTGAGCAGGACGGCCGGGCCGACCAGTCCGTTGCGGTAGTGGGTCCCGACGGCCCAGCCGAGCAGCATGATGATGATCGACTGGATGGCGGTGACGACCGCCTGGTAGACGAGCGCGCTACTGATCAGTGCCGACTTCCGGACCGGGGACGTGAGCATCCGATCCATCACGCCGCGATCGATGTCGACGATGACCCTCATCCCGGACCAGCCGGCCGAGAACAGGGCGCTCATCACCACGACGCCCGGGGTCAGGAAATCGAAGTAGGACCCGCCGCCGAAGCCGGGAACATCGACGACGCGGCGGAACAGCGAGCCGAACAGGGGCAGCCAGACGACGGCCTGCACGATCGTGATCGCCAGGTATGCCGGCTGGCGCAGCATGGCGCGCAGGTGCCGTACGGTCAACCACCGCAGCTGGCGGCCTGCGGAGGCCGCGTACTCAGTCGCCGGTGCCGGCACCGATCCCGGCCGGGGTACCGGAATGTCCGTCGACAGGCCGGGCCGGGTCGTGCTGTCCGCGATAGCCGTGCTGGTACCGGCGCCGGCGACCGCGCTGTCGGGATGGGCAGCGGTGCCGGCGTTGTCGGTGGTGTCCGTAGTGCCTGACATCACGCCACTTCCTTCTTCTGTGCTTGGACACCCTTGCCCCGGGTGCCCTTTTCGCCGGCATCGTCCGCGCGCGGAGCAGCATCGTCCGCGCGCGGAGCAGCATTGTCGGCCCGTGGACCAGCCTCGCCGGTGGCCACGAAGCGGTGGCCGACATGGCGTAGGTAGACGTCGTCCAGCGACGGTCGGGCGATCGTCGCTGCGATGACGGTGACGTCCACCCGATCGAGAGCGGCGAAAACGGCGGGCAGCGACGACGCGCCGTCGGCCACCCGGCTGTGGACCTCCCGGCCGTCCACCGTGGTTTCGCTGACCCCGGGGACCTCGTTCAGAGCCGTGGTGACCCGGTCGGCGAGAGCGGTGTCGGCAACGGCCGCGAGCTCCAGATGGACGGCGTCACCACGCAGCTCGCTCTTGAGCTCGTCCGGACTGCCTTCGACGAGGATGCGGCCGTCATCGATGATGGCGACCTTGGATGCCAGCCGGTCGGCCTCCTCCAGGTAGTGGGTGGTGAGCAGGATCGTCAGCCCGTCCGCCGCGAGTGAACCGATTTCGTCCCACATCTGTGCGCGTGCGTGCGGATCGAGCCCGGTGGTGGGTTCGTCGAGGAACAGCACGCTGGGCCGATGCACCAGGCCGACGGCGACGTCGAGTTTTCGAAGCATGCCGCCGGAGTAGGTGCGTGCCGGCCGGTCGGCGGCCTGGGTCAGCTCGAATCGTTGGAGCAGGTCGGTGACCCGGGTGGCCATGCCTGCGCGGGAAAGCCCGTGCAGATGGGCCGCGAGCGCGATGTTCTCCCGTCCGGTTGCTTCCAGATCGATACCGGAACGCTGCGTGACAACCCCGATCGCCTGCCGTACCTGGCCGGGATGGGCGAGGATGTCGAGCCCGGCGACCGTGGCCGTACCGGAGTCAGGACGCGACAGCGTGGTGAGGATCTTCACGGTGGTGGACTTGCCGGCACCGTTGGGTCCCAGCAGGCCGAACACAGTGCCGGGCGCGACGCTGAAGCTCAGGCCATCCAGTGCCCGAACACCACCTCGGTAGGTCTTGACCAGGTCGGATGCCTGGATCGTGGGCTCGACCCGGTCGGCTGGCGGGGCCGGCGTTGCCGTGGAGCTGCCGGACGGCTGCGCGGCCTGCGCCGGAGCCAGATCTGAGGTCATCGGTCCCCCTGACGTTCCTGAACCTGTGGGCTGACGGGTGACGAACGTGGCGGTTCACAACTGGGACGACTGCGCGGAGCCGTCCGTTTCGGGAGTGGCCGGGCTGACCTGCGCGGCGATCGCCCGTTCAGTCGTGTTCAGGACGGAGTCGGCCGCGACTCCCGTGTGGCCACCGGCCTGCAGTGCGCGGACCACGATGTCGCGGATCCTTTCCGGGTCGGTCTCGCGGGTGTGGATCGCATCCCAGATATGGATGCCGTCCAGGGTCCGTCCGGAGATCGCCCGGATGAGTTCGTCCACGTAGCGGAGCTCGGCCTCGGCCAGCGCGTTGACGTACTCGGTCTCCAACGTGAACAGCCGGGGCAGCCCTTCGCGGACAGCGAAGGCCTCACCCGCGCGGGTGTGCTCGATCTGGAGCATGAGCCGGCTGCGGCGTTCGGTGAGCAGTCGGACGGCGTCGTCGGGTGTGAGCACAGGCAGCATGGACAGCGCCGCCTCGAAGCGCCGGTACTCCTTGACGGGAGTGCTGACAAGCTCGGACATCCAGTCGTAGAGTTCGGTCCGGCCGGATGCGGTGATCTCGTAGATGGTCCGTTCCGGCCGTCGGCCTTCGCGAACGGTCTCCCGGGCCGCGATGTACCCGCCACGGGCCAGCGAGTCCACCACGGTGTAGAGCGAGCCGTAGGTCAGCTTGATGCTGTGTTCCTTGTGCCGCTCACGCATCGTAGTTGACATCTCATACGGATGCATGGGTCGTTCGTTGAGCAATGCAAGCACGGCCAGTGCCAACATGTTTGCTGTTCGTTGACGAGCCATGCCCTCACCATCCTGGCGCCGAGTACTCGTACACGAGTATCCGGGAGTTGAGCGCTGACTGTCAATCGGACGGCTACCTTCAGCGGTCAGCGGCCACCATCGGCCGCAGTTGACGGCCACCGGGTCGCCACAACGGCGTGTTCGCTGGACCAGGCGGCCGACTCTCGAAAAGCTTCAGGGGCGCGTCAGCACGAAGAGACCGAAGCCGTGAACGCAGGTGCCGCCTGGTGTGGCAACAACCGGACACACCGGTCGCGTGACGCTCTACGCCGAGCGCCGCGCGGCTGGCTGCGTCATGCTCACAAGTGCGTCGTGACACCTCCGGCGCGGGTGGGCTCGGCGGCGCACCCGCGCCGGCTTCCAGCCGCCGGTGCTCCGGGGACTACGGCATCCGGGGACTACGGGCCTCCGGGCGCGCGATCTGACGATCGTTGCATGCCCTTCGGCCCTCCATGCGGTTGGTGTTCCGCGCACCGAACTGCCGCCGGTGGGCGGCTGGGTCAACCCCCGCCCACCGGCGGCTCCTACCCGATCAGTCGCAGAAGGTTACGACGCGGGCGCATCGGCGAGGTGCGGTGTGGACCTGCGAGGATCGGTGACATGCCAGTCGGATCCGAGGCTCCGGCCTCCCAGGAGTTGTTCCGTCGCGCACAGCGAGTCATCCCTGGTGGGGTCAACTCGCCGGTTCGGGCGTTTCGAGCGGTGGGCGGCACACCGCGCTTCATGGTGTCCGGGGATGGTGCGTACCTCACCGACGCGGACGGTCGCCGGTACGTCGACCTGATCTGTTCCTGGGGTCCGATGATCCTGGGTCACGCCCACCCGGCGGTCGTCGAGGCCCTTGCGGTGGCGGCGTCGCGGGGCACGAGCTTCGGCACGCCGAGCCCGGGCGAGGTCGACCTGGCCGAAGAGATCGTGTCAAGGGTGGCACCGGTCGAGCAGGTCCGGCTGGTCAATTCGGGGACCGAGGCCACCATGAGCGCGTTGCGGCTTGCGCGGGCCTTCACCCGGCGCTCGAAGATCATAAAATTCGCCGGCTGCTACCATGGTCATGTCGACGCGCTGCTTGCCGCCGCCGGATCGGGCGTGGCCACCCTTGGCCTACCGGACACTCCGGGTGTCACCAGCGCCACCGCCGCGGACACGATCGTGGTGCCCTACAACGATCTGGGTTCGGTCGAGACGGCGTTCGCCGAGTATCCCGGCGAGATTGCCGCTGTCATCACCGAGGCCGCAGCGGCG
>NZ_CAUVXG010000065.1:0-20286 GCF_963555885.1 Protofrankia sp. Cr2 | reverse complement strand
CCCGCCGCTGCCGGGCTTCAACGCCGGGTTGCGTCGGCTCTGCGACGTCCACGGGGCGTTGTTCATTCTGGACGAGGTGATGACCGGCTTTCGGATCGGCCCGGCCGGCTGGTGGGGGGTCGAGGGCGCAATCGAGGGATGGGCGCCGGATCTGTTCACCTTCGGCAAGGTCATGGGCGGTGGGCTGCCAGCGGCGGCCTTCGGTGGCCGGGCTGAGGTGATGGCGCAGCTCGCCCCGGCCGGGCCGGTCTACCAGGCCGGGACGCTGTCGGGTAATCCGTTGGCCGTCGCCGCCGGTCTCGCCACGCTTCGAGCGTGCGGCCCGGATGTGTACGCGACGGTGGACGCGCGCGCCGGCGACGTCGCCGGGATCGTGTCGACGGCCTTGACCGAGCAGGGTGTACCGCACCTGCCCAGTAGCGCCGGTTCCCTGTTCAGTGTGTTCTTCACCGATGCGCCGTCCGTCGTCGACTACGCAGGGGCACAGGCCCAGTCCAGCGCCCGGTACGCGGCGTTCTTCCATGCGATGCTGGACGCCGGGGTATACCTGCCGCCTTCCGCGTATGAGGCGTGGTTCGTCTCGGCGGCGCACGACGACGAGGCTGTGGAACGGATCGCAAGCGCCGCGCCTGCGGCGGCGCGGGCCGCGGCCGGCGTTCCCGAGCCGGTGTCGGCGACAAGTGCTGGAGGGATGCGCCCATGACCCGGACAGGCGGTGACACACCTCTGACGACCATTCATCTTGTCCGCCATGGTGAGGTCTTCAACCCCCAGAAGATCCTGTATGGCAGGCTGCCGGGGTTCGTGTTGTCGGAGGCCGGCGCGCGACAGGCCAAGGTCACGGCGGAGTTCCTTGCTGATCATGACATCGCCGCGGTTGTGGCGAGCCCGCTGGAGCGGGCGCGACAGACCGCCGAGCCGATCGCGCAGTCCCGTGGTGTCACCGTTGAGGTAGATCCCCGCCTCATTGAAAGCCGCAACGTCTTCGAAGGCAAGCCGTTCGAGGCCGGGCCCGCACTGGTCCGGTATCCGAGGATGTGGAAACTTCTGATCAATCCGTTCGAGCCCTCCTGGGGGGAGCCCTACGCCGAGATCGCCGGGCGGATGCTGGCCGCCGTCGCCGAGTGGCGTGACACCTACTGCGGCCGGGAGGTGGTCCTGGTCAGCCATCAGCTACCGGTGTGGACGACTCGCCGCGCGCTGGAGGGCAACAGACTCTGGCACCGCCCGGACCGTCGCCAGTGCGCGCTCGCCAGCGTGACGTCGGCGGTCTACGCCGGTGACCGGTTGCTGCGGGTCGACTATGCCGAGCCGAACGGCCCGACCGTGCACCGGGCCGGTTCCGTCGGCGCATGAGGGTCGCCATCGGCGACGGGCCGCGTGTGTTACGTAGCCCTGCGTGTTACGTAGCCCTGGGTGTTACGTAGCCCGGTGTGTTACCTAGCCGTGGATGGCGGATAGCCGCGGGTGCTGGGCATCCGCGGCACCCGCAACCTACCCTGGGGTCGAGTTCTACAGTTGGTCGTAGACGCGTCCCCGGTCGGTGTCCAGTGGCCGAGCGGCGGTTCGATCGTGGCCTTTCGTGCCAACGCAGGGCCGATGCACGTGACAGGAGTGGGTGTGGACGAGCGGCGGATGGCGACAGCGGCATCCAGGATGCTGGTCGCCCAGATCGGGCGGCTGTCATGGCACGGTCCGCGTAAGCGCGCGTCGCTTGTTGTCACCGGTGCGCTGTGTGTGTTGGCCTGTGTGGTGGCCGGCTGCTCCGGCGGGAGTGACAGCGTGGATCAGGCTGCTGGTGGCGGGTTCGGCTTCGTCCAACAGGCACCCAACTCCGATTTCGTCCCGATCGAGAAGCGGGTGCCGGCGCCGAACCTCGCCGGTCCGACCGTGGCCGGTCCCGACCTGGATCTCGCGGGCTTCCGCGGGCGGATCCTCGTGGTGAACTTCTGGGCCTCATGGTGCGCGCCCTGCCGCGCCGAAACGCCCGGCCTGGTCAAGATGGCTGCTGACAACCCGCAGGTGGCCTTCGTCGGAGTGAACGAAAAGGACACCCTCTCGGCGGCGAAGGCGTTCATCCGGGACAACGGTGTGATCTATCCCAGCATCGTCGACCGGATCGGCACGCTCGCCGCGCGCTGGCCGGTGCCGCCAGGCCTGCCGTCCACCTTCGTGCTTGACGGTAAGGGTCAACTCGCGGCCCGGTTCACCGGCGGCGTCCTCGCCGACGAGCTGATGCCCGTACTCACCAGGCTGCAGGCACAGACATGAACGACACAGCCATGAACGACACAGCCATGAACGACACCGCAGGGACGCGGGAGGCATCTGCGTGAGCGTCGCGTCGTTCGTCACCGACGGACCCGTGCTGCTTGCCGCGCCGGTCGCTGCGGCGGCCGGACTGGTGTCGTTCCTGTCGCCGTGTGTGCTGCCGTTGGTGCCTGGATATCTGTCGTTCATCACCGGGCTGTCGGGTGAGGATCTCGCCGCCGGCACTGCCGGAGTCCTGATCCCGACTGCCACCCCGACCGCAAGCCAGACCGCCACCCCGACCGTCGGCCGCAGCCCGACCCAGGCATGGGCCCGGTTGCAGGCCGGGCGCCGACGGGTGGGCCGCGTCACCCTCGGTACCGGTCTTTTCGTCGCCGGCTTCACCGGGGTCTTCGTCAGTTATGGCGCCGCCTTCGGTGGGTTGGGACGATGGTTGACCCTGCACCAGGTCGGCGTGAGCCGGATCCTCGGCGCGGTGACGATCATCATGGGGCTGGCGTTCGCCGGTGCGTTCGCGCGGGTTCCCCTGGCCAACCGGGAGTGGCGCATCCACCGGCTGCCGGCGTCCGGCCTGGTCGGCGCACCGCTGCTCGGCGTCCTGTTCGGGATCGGCTGGACGCCCTGCCTCGGGCCGACGCTGACGGCGGTGCTCGGGCTGGCCGTGCAGAGCGCGACCGCCGGCCGGGGCGCGTTCCTCTCCGCCGTCTACTGCCTGGGGCTGGGTGTGCCGTTCCTGATCGTGGGCCTGGCGTTCCGGCGGGCTGCCGGTGCGCTGACCGCGGTGCGCAGGCACGCGCGGATGCTCACCCTCTTCGGCGGCGTCCTTCTTGTCGTTGTCGGATTCCTCCAGGTCACCGGCGCCTGGACGGATCTGATCGCGGCTGCGCGCCCCTACGCGCCGGGTTTCGCGGAGAGTCCGCTGTGACGACGAGCGGAGGGTCCGCGGTGACACGAGCGGGAGGGTCCGCGGTGACGACGAGCGGTGCGGCGGCGCCCACGACGGTGCCCGACGAGGTACGCGACGAGGCGCGGGCACGCGCCGACGGGGTGCGCGAACGGGCGTTGGCAACGGGGTCCGGATCGTCGGCGGGATCACCCTCGGGACAGCCCGGCGGGCCGGGCGGGAACGCGGGCGGTGACATCGGCCGATCCGGACCCGCCGGGCGGGTGACGGCGCCGATCCGGCGGGTCTGGCACCAGCTGACCAGTATGCGCACCGCGCTGTTGCTGTTGTTCCTGCTGGCGCTCGCCGCCGTCCCAGGATCCCTGCTGCCGCAGCGGTCGCTGAACCCGTTGAAGGTCGAGCAGTATTTTCGTGATCATCCATCGCTCGCGCCGGCGCTGGACAGGTTGTCCGCATTCAACGTATTCGGTGCTTCCTGGTTCGCCGCAATCTACCTGTTGTTGTTCATCTCCTTGATCGGATGCCTGTCGGCCAGGGTCCGCTGGCATGCCAGGGCGCTGGTGGGACGCCCGCCGCGGGCACCGGCCCGGCCGAGTCGGCTGACCGGGGGGCAGTCGTGGGACAGCGCGCTCACCCCGCCGGAGGCGGTCGATGCGGCGCGAGTGATCCTACGACGGCGGCGGTTCCGGGTGGCGCTTGCCGCCGACGGTGCCACCCGACCGGATGGCAGCCCGGACTTCTCCGTGGCGGCGGAAAAGGGCTACCTGCGCGAGACGGGTAATCTGATCTTCCATATCGCGCTGGTCTTCATGCTTGTCGGGGTCGGACTGGGCTCGTGGTTCGGTTATCAGGGCACGGTCCTGGTCATCACGGGTGACGGGTTCGCGAACACCCTGGTCTCCTACGACCAGTTCAGCCGGGGCAGACTCGTCGACCCGGTCGGTGATCTGGCGCCGTTCTCCCTGACGATGGAGGAGTTCACCGCGTCCTACCAGCCGACCGGCCAGCCGGCGGACTTCCGCGCGAAGGTCGCGTACGCTACCGAGTTCGACGGGCCCACCCGTACCGCCGAGATCCGGGTCAACCATCCGCTGGCGGTCGGCAGCGCAAAGGTCTATCTGATCGGGCACGGATACGCGCCGCACTTCGTGTTGAGGAACAGCGCCGGCGGGGTCGTCTGGGAGGGCTACCAACCGTGCACCCCCCGTGATGCCATGTTTGCGTCCACCTGCACATTGAAGATCGGCGACACCGGGCTCGCGCCGACCGGGCCCACCCGCGAACCCCAACAGCTGGCATTCAGCGGCGTGTTCACGCCGACCACTGAGCTGGACCGGGCACGCGGCTATGTCTCGACCTACCCGGCCGCGAATGCACCCGGCCTCACGCTCACCGGCTATGTCGGCAACCTGCACATCAACGAGGGCATTCCGCAGAACGTCTACTCGCTGGATACCCGTGACATGCGCCAGCTGCGCGTGAACGGGCCACTCGGCGATGATCGTGCGGCGCAGGTGCTCGCGCTGAACAACCCGAATCAGCGAACGGTCACTGGCCTGCCCGGTGGGATGTCGCTGGAGGTCGACGGCCTCCGCGAGTTCGCGACATTCCAGACGAAGTCGGACCCGTTCAAGGGCTGGGTACTTGTTGCGGCGATTGCGATCATCTGCGGCCTGCTGGTGAGCATGCGGGTCCGGCGACGCCGGATCTGGGTGCGGGCGCGCCCCGTGGCCGACGCGGATACCGACGCGGATACCGATACCGATACCGATGCCGGTGCAACTGCCGATACCGACGCGGTTACCGTGAGCATGGTCGAGATCGGTGGTCTGTCCCGGTCCGACATCGACGGCTTCGCCGCCGAGCTGCGGGCGATCGCTATGGATGTGCGGGCGGCCACCGCGAGTGCCCCCCGGCCGCTGGACTCCACCGAACAGGAGCTGTGATGTCCGTCAACTCCGGCCTTGCCGCGTTGTCCGACCATCTTCTCGGCGTGACCATGGCGGTCTACGCGCTGGCGATGCTCGGCTACGCGGCCGAGTTCGCGTTCAGCCGGTTCGGGGGGACGATCGCAGCGCCGGCCGCGATGTCATCGGTCGGAGCAGCCCAACTCACGGCTCCCGGACGGGTCCCGGCGATGGCTGGCGCCGTCACGGCCGGTGGCGCCGTCCATCCCGCGGTGGCTGATCCCGCGGCGACTGATCCCGCGGCGGAGGCTCTGGCCGCGGCGGCGGCCCGGGACGCCGATCGCGTTGCGGAGCGGACGGCAGCGGCTGCGGCAATGGCCGGGGGCAGGGACGGGGCCGGTGCCGGGGCCGGGGCCGGTGGCGAACCACCGGTAACGGCCCGGGTGCGCTGGCTCGGCCGGATCGCGGTGGCGCTGACCCTGCTCGGCTGGCTGGCCCACGTGGGTTCGGTGACAGCCCGCGGCCTGGCCGCCGACCGGGTGCCGTGGGGGAACATGTACGAGTTCTCATCCATGATCACCCTGGTTGCGGTGTCAACCTACCTGGCCATGCTGGCGCGGACCCGGGCGCGGGTGCGTTGGCTGGGCGTTTTCGTGATGTTCCCGGTGGTTCTCTATCTGGGTTTCGCCGGCACGGTGCTCTACGTCGCCGTGGGACCGCTCGTCCCGGCGCTCAACTCCTACTGGCTCAAGATTCATGTGGTTGCGGCGATCGTCGCCAGCGGAGTGTTCATGGTCTCGGCGGTCACGACCGTCCTGTATCTGTTGAAGGACCGTTGGGAGAACAAGCTCGCCGCTGTTGCCGCTGGTCGGGCTGACGCGTTCGCCGCGATGCGCAAGCGTGGCGGGATCATGCTGCGCCTACCCTCGGCCGCAGTCCTGGACCGCATCACCTACCGGGTGATCGGGCTTGCGTTCCCGATCTGGACGTTCGCGGTCATCGCCGGGGCGATCTGGGCGGAGGCGGCCTGGGGTCGCTACTGGGGCTGGGATCCGAAGGAGACCTGGTCGTTCATCACCTGGGTGATTTACGCCGCGTACCTGCACGCGCGGGCCACAGCAGGCTGGAAGGGCAGCAGGGCGGCGTCGATCTCCCTACTGGGTTTCAGTGCGTTGTTTATCGACTACTATCTGGTGAATTTGGTGATTTCCGGTCTGCATTCATACGCCGGGGTCGAATGAGGGCAGCGGTTCGGCGGTGAGGACGAGGGGGTTCAGCGGCGCGGAGCTGTTGGAAGGCTGTCGGTTTCAGGTCCGGGACGTGCCGTCGCCGTCCCCACGGCGGATCCGTTCGGACAGTTCGCGCAGGAACTCGGGGTTGTCGTCGGGGGCGACCGGTGGCGGCGTCGGGCCTCGGCGTGCCCAGGGAAACCGATGTTCGGTGAAAACCCCGTTGCGCTCACCTGGGTGTTCGGTCCAGGGTGACCGATCGCCCCACGCTGGGTGGTCACTGTTCTGCGCGGCACCGGCACCGGCACCGCGGCGTGGGCGGCCCAGCAGGAACCACGCCACGGCGCCGACAGCCCCTGGGAGCAGAAAAATGATCATAATCCAGGCGAGTTTGGGGAGCGCGCGGACCGATGCGGCCGGGGTCATGGCCGCGTCAACAATCGTGTAGATCCAGAATCCGAGAAGTGCCAGCGCCAGTACGAAGCCGACCACCGTACCGCCGCTCCTTTCTCTGCTCGCGCCATCTGTCGGGCCCGTACCGACTGCCAGGACCGCACAGAAGTGCTGATCACCTGCCAGTACCGTACCGGCCGTCTGCCGTCCACCATGTCCGTCGTTGTTCGACCGTACCGCCAACCATGATGCGCCCGCCCGCACCACCCGCTGCAAGGATGGTGGCCATGGCCTGGGCGGATCTGCGCGCGTTCCTCGCTCACCTCGAGCGCCACGGTGACCTGCGGCACGTCCGCGTCCCGGTCGACCCGGTCCTGGAGGTCACCGAGATCGTCACCCGGGTTGTCCGGGAGCGTGGACCCGCGTTGCTGTTCGACCGGCCGACCGGTGCGGACATGCCATTGGCGATCAATGTCTTCGGGACGCAGGAGCGGATGGCGGCGGCGTTGGGAGCCGACAGCCTCGACGCGATCGGCGATCGGATCGCCGCCATGCTCAGGCCTGAGGTGCCGGTGGGGTTCGCCGGGCTGCGCGAGGTGTTCGGCAAGGTCGCGGCCCTGCGTGCGGTGCCACCGCGCACGGTCCGCACCGCCCCCTGCCAGGACATCGTGCTCAAGGGCTCGGACGTCGACCTGTTTCGGCTGCCCGGGCTGCATTCCTGGCCGGAGGACGGCGGTGTCTTCCTCAACCTCGGACTCACCCACACCAAGCATCCCGAGACGGGCCAACGCAACCTGGGCCTGTACCGGCTGCAGCGGCACGACGCCCAGACGGTCGGCATGCACTGGCAGATCCACAAGGACTCCAACGCCCACCACGCCGTGGCTGAGCGTCGTGGTGAGAAGCTGCCGGTCGCGATCGCGTTCGGCTGCGATCCGGCGGTGACCTATGCGGCGTCGGCTCCGCTGCCGGCGGAGATCGACGAGTACCTGTTCGCAGGGTTCCTGCGGGGCGAGCGGGTCGAGATGGTCGATTGCCTGAGCGTTCCGCTGCGGGTGCCCGCGAATGCCCAGATCGTGCTGGAGGGCTGGCTAGAGCCGGGGCAACGGCGTCCGGAGGGGCCGTTCGGTGATCACACGGGCTTCTACACGCCGGTCGAACCGTTCCCCGCGCTTCGGGTCGACGTGATGACCATGCAGCGTGACCCGGTCTTCCAGACGATCGTCGTGGGTCGCCCGCCGCAGGAGGACGGACCGCTCGGCAAGGCGACAGAACGGATCTTCCTCCCGTTGATCCGGATGATGATCCCTGAGATAGTCGACTACGACCTCCCGGTCGAGGGCGTCTTCCACAACTGCGCCATCGTCTCGATCGACAAGCGGTATCCCAAGCACGCGCAGAAGGTCATGCACGCGATCTGGGGCGCCGGGTTGCTGTCACTGTCCAAGCTTGTTGTCGTCGTCGACGCGGACTGTGACGTTCACGACTACTCCGAGGTGGCCTGGCGGGCGTTCGGCAACGTCGACTACGCCCATGACCTGCTGACCACGATCGGCCCGGTCGACCACCTCGACCATGCGTCCTACGAACAGTTCTTCGGCGGGAAGATCGGCGTGGACGCCACCCGCAAGCTCGCGACCGAGGGATACCGTCGCGAGGGCGGTTGGCCCGCGGAGGCCGTGATGGATCAGGCAACCAGGGACCTGGTCACCCGGCGCTGGAAAAAGTACGGACTGTGAGTGGTACCCATGGTCGGGACGCTGTCGGTCTCCGGTCTCCGGTCTCCGGTCTCCGGTCTCCGGTCTTCGATGGGCGGTGCGGTGGATGGAGTTGATCGCTGGTGAGTGAGGCGGCAGTTGCCCCGGGGTTGCCGGGGCCGGCCCCGGCGCCCGACGGCCCGGTTCGCGCCTTCCTGCGGGTGGTGGTGATCGAGCATTCGGTGTTCGCCCTGCCGTTCGCCTACGTCGCCGCGCTCACCGCATCCTTTGACGTCTCCCGCTCGGTGCACTGGTCGGACCTCGCGCTGGTGACCGTCGCGATGGTCGCGGCCCGCACCTTCGCGATGGCCACCAACCGGATCATCGATCGTACGATCGACGGACGTAACCCGCGCACGGCCGGTCGCGAGCTGGTCACCGGCGTCGTTTCGGTGCGCACAGCCACCGTCGGTGCAGCTGTCGCGTTGGTGGTCTTCTGCGCCTGCGCCGCGGCGCTGTCCTGGCTCTGTCTGGCCCTCGCGCCGCTCGCGGTGATTCCGCTGATCGTCTACTCCTATTCCAAGCGGTTCACCAACTTCCCGCATGCCGTCCTCGCGCTGGCGCAGGCGGTCGCGCCCATCGGTGCCTGGATAGCCATCACCGGCCGGTGGTCGTGGGCGGGAGTCGTGCTCGGGGTTGCGGTCGGTGCCTGGATAGGCGGCTTCGACCTGATCTATTCCTGCCAGGACGCCGAGATCGACCGCAGCATCGGCGTGGGTTCGGTGCCGGCCCGTTTCGGCGTTCAGGCGGCGTTGACCGCCTCGATCGTTACCCACGTCGTGACGTTCGCCCTCTTTGTCATGTTCGGGCTGATGGAGAACTTCGGTATCTGGTGGTGGGCGGGTCTGGCCGTGACCGCGGCAGCGTTCTGTTACGAGCATGCGATCGTCTCGGCGGACGACCTGTCGCGGGTGAACCGGGCCTTCCTCACCGCGAACGGGTTCGTCGGTATCGTCCTGTTCGCCTTCGCCGTCATCGACCTGGCCGGGCGTGGCCTGGTCTGGTGACCGGCGCGGGGCGTGGGCATGGCGGGCGTGGCTGGAGGCCTGCGTGGACGATGGCGAACCGAGGCGACCATGGGTCGTGGGTGTCAGCGGTGCGAGCGGCACGCCGTACGCGGCAGCGGTGCTGCGCGGGCTGCTCGACGCCGGTATGGCGATCGATCTGATCGTCTCCCGGGCCGCCCGGCTCACGTTGCTCGACGAGACCGGCCTGGCCTGGCGGGACAACGCCTGGCCGCAGGCACTGGCCAGCTGGCTCGGCGTTGACGGTGATGTTGATGTTGACGCGTCCGCCGGTGTGTCGGGGGCGGCGGCGCAGGGCTGGATCCGCCACTGGTCGCCCGGGGACCTCGCGGCCGGCCCGAGTAGTGGCTCCTACCTGACGAGGGGGATGATCGTCGTTCCGGCGAGCACCGCGGCGGTGGCCGGGATCGCGCTGGGCCTGTCCAAGGACCTGCTGCAACGCGCCGCCGACGTCACCTTGAAGGAACGCCGCACGCTGGTCGTCGTCCCGCGGGAGATGCCCTTCACCCGCTCGACGCTGTTACACATGCTGTCGCTGCACGAGGCGGGCGCGGTCGTGGCGGCGGCGAGCCCCGGCTTCTACGCGGGTGCGACCGACGCGCAGGCGCTCGTCGACTTCGTGGCCGGCAAGGTTCTGGACGCTGCCGGCGTGCCGAACAACCTCCTGCGCCGCTGGACGGGCGAGCTCGGCGCCGCCCGCCGCCCGTCCCCGTGACCGTGCACTTCAACGGCCTGTGCTACCTGGGCCGTACCGTGAAACCCGCGGCAGCGGTAGTTGATGCCACGCTGAGGCTTGAGGCACGGGATTGAGGCAGGCATGACCCGTCGTAACGCCGGCAGACCGAACGCCGGCAGACCGCCCGCCGGAGCGAAACGGACAGCCGGGTCGGGTGACGGTTCGGTGCCGCGCCCTGTCCCCGCCGTCCGACCGTCCCCGCCCGATCCGACCCCGCCGAACCTTCGGGTGCAGTTGCCGTACTTTGCCGCGCGGATCGCGGTACTGGTCGTGGTGCTGGTCGTCCTGCTCATCCTGGACGTGAATCCGGTTCTGGCGCTGTTGTCCGGTCTGGTGATCGCAGGTGTGCTGACCTATCCGTTGGGCCGGATGCAGCGCCGCGCCGCCGAGCGCGCCACCGGGCGTCCTGTCAGCAAGCCCGCCGCCCCACCCGACAACCCCCGCTCCTGACCCGTCCCCGGCTGGTCGGTCGATACCCACAACCAGGGTGCCTCCCTCCGCCGTCTCGCCGTGCACGCACCCCAGCCCCGCTCCTTGATCCAGACCCCTACTGTCAGGCGCTCTTAACGATGTGAATCTGATGCTCCTACCACAACACCAGATTCACATCGTTCCCACAGAACGTCGCAGAGGGGCAGCGCCCGGGGTGGATGCTCACAGTGCCGGGCGTCACGTGGTGGCCGGCTGCGCGAGCGGGCGGGACTACGCTCATCTTCATGGACGCCGGGTTCAAGCGTGAGATCGAAGCCAAGGTCGCCGGCGGCGAGCGGCTCAGCCGCGCCGACGGCGAGGCCCTCTACGCCAGTGACGAGCTGGCCTGGCTGGGGGAGCTTGCGCACTCCGTCCGCGTCCGCAAGAACGGCGATGCGACGTACTTCAACGTCAACCGGCATCTGAACCTCACCAACGTGTGCGCGGCGTCCTGCGCCTACTGCTCCTTCCAGCGCAAGCCCGGCGAGGCCGAGGCGTACACGATGCGTATCGAGGAGGCGGTGCGGCTGGCCCGGGAGATGGAGCCCGCCGGCATCACCGAGCTGCACATCGTCAACGGCCTGCATCCCACCCTGCCGTGGCGCTACTACCCGCGTTCGCTGCGCGAGCTGTCCACGGCGCTGCCGGGAGTGGCGCTGAAGGCGTTCACCGCCACCGAGATCCACTGGTTCGAGAAGATCAGCGGCCTGCCCGCGGACGAGATCCTGGACGAGCTGATCGACGCCGGTCTGGAGTCGCTGACCGGGGGTGGCGCGGAGATCTTCGACTGGGAGGTCCGCCAACACATCGTCGGCCACGAAACCCACTGGGAGGACTGGTCGCGCATCCACCGCATCGCGCATTCCAAGGGCCTGCGGACGCCGTGCACCATGCTCTATGGCCACATCGAGCAGCCGCGGCACCGGGTCGACCACGTGCTGCGACTGCGCGAGCTACAGGACGAGACCGGCGGCTTCGTCGTGTTCATCCCGTTGCGGTTCCAGCACGACGCGGCCGGTGATCCGCGCAACCGACTCATGAACCAACCGATGGCGACCGGTGCCGAGGCGCTGAAGACGTTCGCGGTGTCCCGGCTGCTGTTCGACAATATCGATCACATCAAGTGCTTCTGGGTGATGCACGGCCTGACCACGGCCCAGCTCGCCCTGAATTTCGGCGCGGACGACCTGGACGGGTCCGTTGTCGAGTACAAGATCACTCATGACGCGGACGGTTTCGGGACACCCACCACGATGACCCGCGACGATCTGCTCGCCGTGATCAGGGATGCCGGGTTCCGGCCGGTGGAACGTAACACTCGCTACCGGGTGATCCGCGAGTTCGACGGGCCCGACCCGGCTCGCCGGGATCTTCCGCAGCCGATCGGTGCATAGGGTCCCGCGACATGGAAACAGACCGGCCGGATACCTCGGACAGCTCGAAGACCTCGGACGCCCGGGCACCGCGGTCGGGCGCGCCTGTCGGCCTGGTCAGACCGACGGGATCGGCCGGCATCGGCTCGATCTTCACGCTGGCCTTCCTGGTGATTCTGGTGCCAGGCGTGGCCGCGTACGCCCTGTTGCGGCTTGCCGGCCTGGCGATCGGCCCGGCCGGTCTGCTCGGCCTGTTGGTGATGTTCATCTGTCTTGGTCTGTATCCGTCTGTGTTGCAACGCCTCGGCTGGGTGCGCCGTCGGACCCGTCGGCGCAGATGAGACGCGCCGGACCGGGGCGTGTCCGCCACGAACGAGGGAACGAGGGAGCGGGAGGATACCGTGGATCTTCGAAGGCGGGCACCTGGCAGGACGGGGCAGCCGCTGCCCGGGTGGCCGTTGCGGCTGCCGCCATCGGCGCCACCGATACCACCGGCGCCACCGTCCGGTTCAGGTCTGCTTGCCATCAACGTCCGTTACTTCGCATTGCGAGCTGTGATCTTTGGTGCGGTGCTCGCCGTGGTACTGCTTCTGGGCATGAACGGATTCCTGGCATTCGCCGCGGCCTTTGTGCTCAGTGGGCTCGTGAGCTATCCGGTGGCGAGTCGCCAGCGCCGCGCGGTGCTCGGTGCCCTTGAGGAACGACGCGGCTGGCTGCGTTGACCGGCGGTCCGTTGACCGGTGAGCCGGCGGGTGGGCCGAGGCCGGTGCGTCCACGGGTCGGCCACATCCAGTTCCTCAACTGTCTTCCGCTCTACTGGGGTCTGGTGCACTCCGGCGCGCTCATGGACGTCGAGCTGACCAAGGACACTCCCGACCGGCTCAACGAGGCACTGGTGAGCGGCGACCTCGACATCGGCCCGATCAGTCTCGTCGAGTACCTGCGACACGCGGACGATCTTCTTGCGCTGCCGAACATCGCGGTCGGTTCTGACGGCCCCGTCCTGTCGGTCGCACTGATCAGCGCAGTCCCGCTGGAGCGGATCCGTTCGGTCGCGTTGGGTTCCACGTCGCGGACCGGCGTGCTGCTCGCACAGATCCTGCTGGAGGACGAACTGGGGCTGGCCCCGACCTACGCCAGCATGCCGCCGGACCTGCCGCTCATGCTGCGCGAGGCCGACGCCGCCGTGTTGATCGGTGATGTGGCCCTGCGTGCCGTCCACGACGCCGAGCGAGCCGGGAGCACCCACCCGCTCCATGTCGTCGATCTTGGTGCGGCATGGCGGAACTGTTCGGGGCTGCCGATGGTGTTCGCGGTCTGGGCGACGCGGCGTGACTTCGCCCAGGCTCATCCCGGCGTGGTCAAAGAGGTCCACGACGCCTTCCGCGGCAGTCTCGACCTCGCGCTACGTCAGCTCGATACGGTGGCCAGGCATGCGGCGCGCTGGGAGGTGTTCGACGCCGCCACCCTGATGCGTTATTTCACGACCCTGGACTTCTCCCTGGGAGATCGCCAGCTTGAGGGCCTGATGGCGTTCGCGAGGCGGGCTGCGGCACGAGGTGTCGTCCCGCCGCGGGCTCGTATTGTGTTCGCCGACGTGTAGGACCGTTGCTGACCGGTGGGCGGCAGGCTGCTCATACGGGCGGGCGAAATCTCCGGGAGAGATCCGCGGGCGGGCGGGCCTTCGGCGCGGTTGCCGGTTCGAACCGGGCAGTTCGGCGTCTGACCAGGGCAACGAGTATCGGAGGCGTCGACGAGCCACCCGGCGCGATTAGTGGATCTTCTGAGTCCGACGTCGCTGTTGACGGGTCGATCGCGGATAGCGCGCAATGGCCCGGGTCCTCGTCGCTGTTCCATCCGGGTTCGGTCCGTTCAGGTTTGATCCGTTCGGATTCGGTCTGTTCGGGTGCTGTCTGTTCGGGTGCGGAAACGCCGGTGCCGGCTATCGACCGGAGGCGTGGCGCGGTGGCCTCGCCCGCGAACGCGGCCGGTGTCGGGAAGGTATGGGCGGTGTCCGCGCTACGGACAGCCGTGTCAATCAGCTTGTTCAGCGCGAGTGTCCACGCTCGCAGCCCCTCGTGCCCGCTCAGTTCAGTGAAGACGGCGGCTTCCAGACAACAGGTGCTGGCCTTCTGGAACTCATTGCTGTCAAGCAGGGCCATCGCCTGCAGACCTGCGAGATGGCCCGCAATCATGAAAAGGCGGAACTGCTGATGGGGAAGCATACGGGTGCGAAGGAGAACGTCGGCAAAGCGTTGCTGCTCCTGCACGTGAACGGTGATATCGGTGGGGGTGAGCCGGTCAGCGGATCTGATCAGTTCCGCCACCTGCTGGTCGAGGACGTCCAGCTTTCGGTCGGATGTCTGATGGTCGAGCAGGTCGCGGATCCTGCGGCGGGATTCGACCTCCGGGTTGGGGGCGGGCTGCCTTCGTTCGGAGCGGGCGTCGATCGCGGCCAGCCGAAGTGCCACGAGCGCGCCGTCCGCCGCCAGGGCCGCGTCGACGGCCGCAAGGACCGGTCGTGTGGGTATACCGCGGCTGGGCTGCTCCAGCTGGCTGATGTACTGCCGACTGTAACCAGTGATCTTTGCGAGATCGTCCCGGGAGAGTCCTCGTTCCTCACGTCTGCGACGGATCTCCCGTGGTAAGAGGTCCTCCGCGGTGGCCGTGCCGTCACAGCCTCGGCTCCGTTGCCGCATCTGCGTCTGCTTCCTTTCGAGGACGCCGGGCAGCAGGCAGAAGGGCGTTTGCCGGCCGACCCGATCGGTGTCACCGCGCCACTGTGGACGGGCTGACATGGATGGATCCGAACAAATCGTGTCACCTTTTGTGACTATCCTACGTCACAGTGCACCTATTTTGACCAGAGGTCGAAGACATATTACTTAGAGCGACTGGCAGCAGGGGCGCGGTGTCGCGTGGTCGGTGCGTGCACCTCGCGATGCACGCACCCCGGACCCGCTTCTTGATCCACTCTCCTGTTGCCGGGCGCTCTCAGCTGATCGGTTTCTCTCGGTGCACCCGGATGTGCGAAAAAGGTCATGATCGCATATTATTTGGTCGACTAACGGCCCAGAGTGTGCTGGAAGTTGCCGACAGTTGTTTTCGTTGTTACTTCTGGCGCATCAAAGACAATCTACAGACAATCATTCCACATTGCTTCATCCCTGGAGTTGCCGGAGATTACGCGAGCATCGCGGGTTCGCTGGATCGCCCGCTACCGGCGCCGGTCCTTACCGAACGCGGGGGGGCTAGCTCTGGAAACCACCCCTAATGACGATGGGCGGGGGTGTCGGCGTGGCGTACAACGTCGGATATGGACGGGGAGTCGGAGCCGCTGGCAGCTGTTCGTGTCGTCGTGGCCGACGATGCGGATGGTGTGCGCGACCTCGTGTGCCTTCTGCTGGAGATGGAGCCTGACTTCGTGGTCGTCGGCCAGGCAAGGAACGGGGTCGAAGCTGTTGACGTCGTTTCGCGAACAGGCCCTGACCTCGTACTGCTTGATGTTTCGATGCCCGTCATGGACGGCCTTGCGGCACTGCCCGGGGTACGTCGCGCCGCGCCCGACGCCCGCGTCGTCATCTTCACCGGCTTTTCCGAACAGGCTCTCGGCGAGCGGGCGGCGGCGCTGGGCGCGCATGCTCTGATCGAGAAGGGTCTCGCCGCCGACAGTCTGGTCGACCGCCTTCGGGACGTGTGCGGCCGTGTCCCGGACCGGGTTGCCGCGGGCGGGCACACCCGGCGCTGAACGTCAGGATCTGTGGACGTCGGGATCTGTGGGCGTCTGGATCTGTGGGCGTCTGGATCTGTGGGCGTCGGGAGGTTGACCGTCAGCAATCATGTCGTTCAGAGGCTTGGTTGCCGCTGTTTGTAGACGCTCGGTAGTCTTGTGCTGCTTCTTGGGATGACCGCCGCCTTGTGGGCGCCTGATGTGGAAACATGGGGCTGTGACCATGCGCCCGAGGCTCCGCCTGACTGATTCAGGCATGACAGGCTTCGGGCCGGACGTTCGTCCGGTGGATCCTGCGCTGGCCGACGTCCCGTTGGTGGATTGTGGTCTGGTCGCGCGCCTGCACGTCGACCTGCTCAGGGTCGCGAGCGCGGTCTGTCCGCGTCACCGCTGATCTGCCCGCGCGCCAGTGCTCTCGGCGCACCCCGCACCCGGCTGCGAGAGACTCGATGACACCCCCTGCACGCTCCAGTTCGCCTCGCCCGTCCCGTCCGAAGGGACAGGGCCAGTGGGCACGTGGTCACCTTGAGCCACTCAACCCAAACGAGCGGATGAAGAAGGACCAGGACGGTCTCGCTGTCCGGGACCGGATCCTCAACCGCTACCCGTACACCGGGTTCGCCGGGATCGACCCGCAGGACCTTCGGGGCCGCTTCCGCTGGTGGGGGCTGTACACGCAGCGTAGGGAAGGGATCGACGGCGGTAGGACGGCCGTCCTCGAGCCCGAGGAACTCGACGCGCCCTTCTTCATGCAGCGGATCCGCCTCGACGGCGGCCGGATGACCAGCGATCAACTGCGGGTTATCGCGGGGATCTCCACCCGGTACGGCCGGGACGTCGCCGACGTCACCGACCGTCAGAACATTCAGCTGCACTGGATCCGCATCGAGGATGTTCCCGCGATCTGGGCGGCGCTCGAAGGCGCGGGGATGACGACGGCCGAGGCGTGTGGCGACACCCCGCGGGTCATCCTGGGATGCCCACTGGCCGGTGTCGACGGCGACGAGGTCATCGACGCCACCCCGGCGATCGAGGAGATCGTCCGGCGTTACGTGGGTGACACATCCCTGAGCAACCTGCCGCGCAAGTTCAAAAGTGCCGTTTCCGGCTGTGTCGACCAGTGCACGCTGCATGAGATCAACGACATCGCGTTCGTCGGGGTGGTCCACCCGGAGCTCGGCGCCGGCTATGACCTGTGGGTCGGTGGCGGTCTGTCGACCAACCCCAAGCTCGGGGTCAGGCTCGGCACCTTTGTGACCCCTGACCGCATCGCCGAGGTCTGGCACGCCGTGGCGTGCCTGTTCCGGGACTACGGCTACCGGCGGATGCGCACCCGGGCGCGGCTGAAGTTCCTGGTCGCGGACATGGGGCCCGAGTGGGTCCGGACCACGTTGGAGAAGGAGTACCTGACCGCACCGCTGCCCGACGGCCCGCCACCGGCGCCGCCACGCAACGAGGGACGCGACCACATCGGCATCCACCAGCAGACCGACGGCCGGCTGGCGGTCGGGTTCGCCCCCCGGGCCGGGCGGCTGAGCGGTACGACGCTGACCGCCGTCGCGGATCTCTCCGACCGTTTCGCCGCGGGCCGCATCCGTGCGACGACCACGCAGAAGCTGGTCATTCTCGACGTCGACCCGGCCGGGGTCGACGAGCTGGTGGCGGAACTCGCCACGCTCGATCTGGTCGTGCGGCCGAGCGTCTTCCGGCGCGGCACCATGGCCTGCACCGGCATCGAGTTCTGCAAGCTCGCCATCGTCGAGACCAAGGCGAAGGCCGGATCGCTGATCGACGAGCTGGAGCGGCGCCTGCCCGACTTCGACGAGCCGATCGGCATCCACGTGAACGGGTGCCCGAACGCGTGTGCGCGTTTCCAGGTGGCCGACATCGGGCTGAAGGGTTCCCTGGTCCCGGACGAGTCCGGGGAGATGGTCGAAGGCTTCCAGCTCCATCTCGGTGGTCATATCGGTACGCGGTCGCGGCTGGGCCGCAAGTCCCGCGGGTTGAAGGTCACATCTGCCGGCGTCGTCGACTATGTCGACGGGCTACTGCGCGCCTATGTGGACGGCCGTGACCAGGGTGAGTCCTTCGCGGACTGGGTCGAACGGGTGGACGAGTCCGTCCTGACCGCTCCGGCGAGCCTGGCCGGGGCGTCCGGAGCCGCTGATGAGTAGCGGTCATTCCGTCCCCTTCTACTGCCCGTACTGCGGCGAGGAGGACCTCGTGCCCTACCTTCCGCCGGAGCAGGAGGCGGCCGGCGGGTCCGGCCACGGTCAGTGGTCGTGTAGGAGCTGTCGGCGGGCCTTCCGGCTCAACCTGACCGCTCTCGCGGTCGCACGCGGGTCGGCCGGGTCGGCCGGGTCGGCCGGGTCGGCCGGGTCGGCCGGGTCGGCCGGGTCGGATGGTCCAGCGGAATTCGAGCACTGATACGGCGGTTCTGGCAGCGACGGAGGAGAACGACTGATGGATGCCGCGTTGAAAGCCCGTGCCCTACGCGCCGGTGACGAGCTGGAAGGCGCACCCGCGCAGGAGATCCTGGGCTGGGCGGTCGAGGAGTTCGGAACGAAGCTGGTCGTAGCCGCGTCCATGGCGGAAGCGGTGCTCGTCGACATGCTGGCCAGGATCCGCTCGGATGTCCCAGTGGTGTTCATCGACACCGGCTACCATTTCGCCGAGACGATCGGTACCCGGGACGCGGTCATGCACCGCTATGATCTTCCAGTGATCAGTGCTGGCGCACAGCTCACTGTGGCTGGTCAGAACGCCGTGTACGGGCCGAAGCTGTTCGAGCGGGATCCGGACCTGTGCTGCCGGATGCGCAAGGTCGTACCGCTGGACCGTGCGCTGGCGCCCTACCGGGCCTGGGCGGCGGGTTCCCGGCGGGCCGAAAGCGCCGGGCGCAAGAACCTGCCGGCCGTGGGATGGGATGAGCGACGCGGCAAGGTGAAGATCCATCCGTTGGCGGCGTGGACGGATGAGGACGTCAACCGCTACATCCAGGACCATGACGTCATCGTCAACCCGCTGCTGTCGGACGGCTACGACTCCGTCGGCTGCTGGCCGTGCACCAAGCGCGGTGAGGGTCGTGCGGGCCGCTGGGCCGGTACCACCAAGACCGAGTGCGGTATCCACTGACCTCGGCGGTTCTGGCTGTTGCGGTGGAGGGACACTGACAGCGTTCGGGTAGTCGGTGATCTGCTTGCCCGGGGCGGACCACATTCCGTCATGGTTTGTCGGGCCGGTATGACGACATGTCGGATCGCGGTGCGATGATCTCGCGTGTGGTTGTCCAGCGTGTCTGGTCGGCCACGTGATGACGCGCGTACTGGACACCGCGAACGGATCCGACCATGACCCTGCGACCGCCGTCTGACCGCCCGCATGACTCGCATGACTCGCATGACTCGCATGACTCGCATGACTCGCATGGCCCGCATGGCCCGCATGGCCCGCATGGCCCGCATGGCCCGCATGGCCCGCATGGCCTGGCGCCTGGCACCCTGCATGCCTGGGTGGACGAGTCGCTGCGTTTACGGGTCGGCGAGACCGGCCTCTACATCCTGGCCGCAGCCGTCGCCGATGTGTCGTCGTGCCCGCCCATACGTGACAGTCTCAGGTCCCTGTTGGGACGGCGCCAGCAACGGTTGCACTGGCGGGACGAGGACGCGCCGCGCAGACGGAAGGTCGTCTCGTTGGTGGCGGGCGCTGATCTGGTGGCGGTCGTCGTCGTGGGCGCGCCGGTCGATCGCAGGAAGCAGGAGCGTGCCCGTCGCATCTGCATGGAGCGGCTCATGTACGAACTCGGCGAGATGTCGGTGGCGCGTGTGCTGCTCGAGTCACGGACATCATCTCTGAACAGCAAGGATCTCGCTATGGTCGAGGCTCTTCGCGGTAGCCGGATAATGCCCACCGGCCTATATGTAGGCCATGCGTCGCCGCTGGCCGAACCAATGCTATGGATTGCTGACGCCGTCGCCGGGGCGGTATCGGCCGCTCGCGACGGCCAGCACGAGTTCGTCACCGATCTCAGGCATCTTGTGATGACGATAGAGACTACCGTCCGATGATGAGTCGCTATCCCAGAACAGCGCGACGGCCGGGTCCCGTCGTCCGGCGGGGTCCCGGCCATCACTTCCCATCCCCCCAGCAGGAGGCGGGCTTGACGCAAGCATGCGTCGTCTCGTCAGGGTAGTCAAGTTGTCTCGTCAGCTGGACCACGGATTGCGTGGTCGGACGTGAAGTTGAGGGAACCTGGGCCGTATCCGGACAGCGCGAAGGCCGGGTCCCGTCGTCCGGCGGGAGTCCCGGCCCCACTTCCCATCCCCCTCAGGAGGCAGGCTGTAGCTGATGATCGACTGTGTGGCCGTAGGCGTCAACAGAGATTCCAGGGCGGTAGCGTCGTAAGGATGAGCGACGGCCGGGCACCCAACGATGGCGAGGGATGCGGGGCTGGGGGAGACCGGGCCGCGAGTGGGCCGGTCTCCCCCAGC
>NZ_CAUVXG010000064.1:0-25728 GCF_963555885.1 Protofrankia sp. Cr2 | reverse complement strand
GTGGTCGGCGCCGTGCAGGACAATGATCCCTTCGTAGCCGGCGCGTATGTCGCGCAGTTGGAGACGGAATCGAGATCATCCCTTGCTGATTAGGAGAATCCTATTCCCTCCCTGGTGCCGTGCAATGTCTCGACGGAGGAGGAACTTCTGGATCTTGCCGCTCGCGGTCCGCGGAAAGTCGTCAACCGCGTGCAGCTCTCCTGGGGCCACTTCTGCCGGGCCAGGCCGCAGCGATGGCTGTCGGTTGTCTCCGCAGCCGTCGTGACCGTTCTCGGCCTGACAATGACGTTCAACGGAGTCTCCGGGCTCACAGGCTCACCGCCACGCCCGCGGGACGTCCTGTGCGGGCGCCGACGGCAACGCGTTGCCCGAACCGGATCGCGGCTCATGTCCCCGGACCCGACGCCAGTTTAAATTGATACTTGCCAATTTATTAGCATCTGTCCATTATCTTGGGTATGGAATTCGAGTTACCGACGATCGCCCGGACCCAAGACCGTCGGGTGCGGTCCGCTCTCATGCCGGCCGCGGTCGCCCTGGTGGCCGAACGGGCACGGACGTACGACCGGGAGCACGGCCGATGAACCTGAGCAGCCATCTCGTCCAGCGCATGCTGAAACTCTCCCCGCCCGCGACCCGGGATCTGGTCATCCAGCGGGATCTTCAAGTGCCGATGCCCGACGGGGTCGACCTGCTGGCGGACAGGTGGGCGCCGCGGGTCGAGGGCGCGACGTTACCGACCGCGCTGATACGTTCCCCGTACGGCCGGGCGGGAGTGCTCAGCCTGGGCATGGCCAGGCCGCTGGCCGAACGCGGGTTCCAGGTGCTGATCCAGAGCACCCGCGGCGGGTTCGGCTCCGGTGGGATCTTCGACCCGATGCGGCAGGAACGCGAGGACGGCCTCGCGACGCTGGAGTGGGTGGTCAAGCAGCCGTGGTTCGGCGGCTCGATCGTGCTGGTCGGCCTGAGCTACCTGGGCTACGTCCAGTGGGCGGTGGCCGATCACCTGCCGCCGGAGGTCAAGGCGATGATCCCGCATATGACCGAGTCGGCGCTGACACTGGAGTTCCTGCGCAAGAACGGCATGTCGCTGGAGACGCCGTTCGCATGGGGTGCGCTGATCGCCACCATGGAACGCCGTTGGGCGATTTTCGGCAGACCGATCCAGGACGGGAGAACACGCCGCGCTCTGCAGACGCTTCCGCTGGGCCGGGCCGATGTCGCCGCCGTCGGCCACCGCACGGACTACATTCAGGACATCCTCGCGCACGACACGGACGACCCGCGCTGGGCCGGAATCGACCACCGGCACCGGGTGGCCGACGTGACCGTGCCGGTCAGCTCGATCGGCGGCTGGTACGACATCTTCCTGCCCGGCCAGCTCCGCGACTTCCAGATCCTGCAGGCGGCGGGGCGCCCGGCCCGGCTCACGATCGGGCCGTGGACGCACACGTCGTTCAACAACACGGCGATGAACGAGGCCATCGAGTTCGGGCTCGCCCACACACGCGGCGAGCAGCCGCCCCAGCGCCCACCGGTGCGACTATTCGTGATGGGTGAGGATGCCTGGCGTGACGTCGACTCGTGGCCGCCGAGCGGCTACGCGGCGCAGCGCTTCCATCTGTGGCCCGACGGTGCGCTGTCCACCGAACCACCCGGCGAATCAGCGCCCGATCAGTACCGCTACGACCCGGCGGATCCCACCCCCGCGGTCGGCGGTGTGCGCATGCTCGCCGACAGCGGCCGCGTCGACAACAGGGCTCTGGAGGCCCGCGCGGACGTGCTCACCTACACCACCGCCGTCCTCGACCAGGACGTCGAGGTCATCGGCGAGGTCAACGCCGAGATCTGGTTCCGCTCCAGCCAGTCCCACGCCGACGTGTTCGTCCGGCTCTGCGACGTTGACCCCCGCGGCCGCTCATACAACGTCTGCGACGGTCTGACCAGCCTGTCCGGCGCCGACGAGACCTCTTGCGCGACCGTCGAGCTGTGGCCGACCGCCTACCGATTCAAGCGCGGCCACCGCATCCGGGTCCAGGTCTCCAGTGGCGCATTCCCCCGCTACACCCGCAACCCCGGCACCGGTGAACCACGCGCCACCGCCACCACCCTCCGCGCCGCCGACCAGGCGGTGTACCGCGACCCGACGCACCCCTCAGCGGTGATCCTGCCGGTCCGTCAGACCCACTGACCGCCAACCCACCACATGCGGAAATGCTACTCTCTCTATTGAGAATATTCATCTCGTCCATGGAGAAGAGTGCATGATAGATCTTGAAGTGGACCGGGGGCTGGCGGTCATCACCATCGACCGACCACATGCACGCAACGCCATTGCGCTGGCCACCATGGGCGAGTTGGAGAAGGCCCTCGACGCGGCTGCAGGCGCCGCCGCACTGGTCGTCAGGGGGGCCGGCGATCGGGCGTTCGTCTCGGGCGGCGACCTGAAGGAACTGGCGGCGATCCGGACGGAGGACGAGGCGACCGGCATGGCCCTGCGGATGCGGGGATTCTGCGATCGGCTCGCGGCCTTCCCCACCCCGGTGATCGCCGCACTCAACGGCCACGCCCTGGGTGGCGGGGCCGAGGTCGCGGTGGCCGCCGACATCCGCGTCGCCGCCGACGACATCACCATCGGCTTCAACCAGACGACTCTGGCGATCATGCCTGCCTGGGGTGGCGCCGAGCGACTCGCCGCGCTGGTCGGCAGGGGCAGAGCACTGCTGCTCGCGGGCACCGGAACGCTTCTCGACGCCGCTGAGGCCCAACGTGTCGGGCTGGTGGACCAGGTGCTGCCCCGAGCCTCCTTTGACGACGGCTGGCGCTCCCTGGCCAGGTCGCTCGCCACCGGCCCGGCCAGAGAGATCAAGAACATCATGACGGGAACCGTCCCCCCGCACGAGGCGGCGCGCGCCTTTGCGCGCCTGTGGGTGGCCGACGAACACTGGGATGCCGCCGACAGGCTCACGCACCGTAATAAGAACGCCCGGCAATAGGGACGCTCTAAGAGCGCCCGGCGATGCAGCGGGATGCGCTCAGCAGCCTCGGATCGGGGGCGTCGCCGTCGTCGTTGTTTGTGTTGCGTCCAGCGTGATGTGATCCGCTTCGGCGGTCACCTCGATGCCGGTCGATGTCGCCTTCGCCGAGGTCAACTGCAGATTCATGGGCAGCCCGCTGAGTGGCACCGTCACGGTCAGGATCTGCACCGCGCCGTGCGGGATACTCAAGGCACCCAGGCCCTTCACGCCGATACCGGTGGGCGCGATTGTGAGCCGGTTGTTCTGGACGCTCGCCTGCACATCACCGAAGACCGTGATCTGCCCGACGATCGGGATGTCCACGGGCGCCGAGACCTGCATGCCTGTTCCGGCCGGAGCCAACTGGACCTTCCCGGGTTGGGTGGCGAGGTAGGCATTGAGGTCGGCGAAGGTGAAGCGCACCGAACCGACCACCCGGTCGATCGGCACCGTCTTCACATCGTTACCGATCATCTTACGAAACGGGACGTGCACACCGTTGAGGTGCACGTTGATGTCGTCGACACACAGGTCGGGTACGGCGATCCGGTGCATCGGTCTCTTTGAGACAAGCCGGTATTCAGGGACCCGTGCGAACCGGCTGCGAGCCCGAGCCAAGATATCTTTCCGTCGATTCACGCCCTCGGTACTGGCAGGAGTACTGCTCTCTTCGAACTCTCATCCATCGCAAGATAGGCGCACGGGCGGCCCTCACTCCAGGGCTGGGCGAAACCTCCATCATCGATACTCCAATCCGCCATCTCGTTTTTTTCCAAGATTCCTTCTAGAACTGCCCTCGCATCGGATCGATCTATGCAAGTCGCGCCCTGGTAATGGGCGCGAAATTCGAGATTAACCGCCGCGACATCGCGGGCCTCATCGGAGACGGCACCATTGAACCCACGAAGATTCATGCTGTCGCAGAGGCCAGCGCGGCCAGGATAAACGGCGACCTGACCGGAAGGTCCAACGCAAGCCGCCAACTCGTCCGGTGGCGGCTCGTTGAATGATGCGGACCAAATCGACCTGCAGGCGTCAAGTGGGTTTGCTGCGACTGTGTTCATTACCGCTACGTCACTGTTTGGGTTTGTAGACCGGTAGCAGCCGGTAGCTGCCACCTTGGCGGGTGCAGTTCCTAGCGCGAAGCCGGCACCGATTGCCGCCATCGCGCAGGCGACACCAATCGGAATCAAAATAATACGTCGTGCGCGACGCTTAATTCTAGGCCGTATCCTTCCGGCCAGTATCTCACGTGCATGACTGTCCGATTCGCGCACGTCCCCGCCGAGGGAATCGAACGGATCAACCGCTCGCAGTATTTCACCCAGTCGCTCTTCTGACGTTGAGTTCATCGCACATCCCGGAAAGATCGAAGTTAACCATGAGTATTATTCAGACGTCAGGTCACGATCGACGTCATCGCAGGCCAGCGGTGGTGTGATTCTTCTGATCAAGAGGTTCAGAATAGCGCTCCATCTACATTTTCTTCAGCCGTGCAAACACTGACGCCGGCACCAGCCTCCGCTCTTTCTTTAAGACGGCGTTTCGCTCGATGCAGTCGGACCGATGCAGCGTTCGATGTGCACTTCAAAACGACAGCGATTTCGTGAACTTTAAGATCATCCCAATAAGCGAGCTCAAGTATTTCTCTATCGCCGTCAGAGAGTCGGTTGAATTCTGCGATAACGATGGCTTCCCAGTTGCCGCTCTCACTCACCCCGGACGGTTCGTGCGCGACTTGCCTAATCCTTAGAAAGAGCCTTTGGCGACGGAGTGCACTTCGCCGTTGATTGGCGAGACAATACCTGGCGATGCCTATAGCCCATGCGATGGACTCCGAGTCTGCTGGCGGGATATCCTGCCGTCGCCGCCACACGACAAGGTATGTCTCCGCTACAGCGTCGTCGATGTCACCGTGGTCGGCCAATCGTCGCTCCAGGTAGGAGTGCACGGCCCTGAAGCTTTTCCGGTAGAATTCCACGAATACTTCTTCATCCCGAACCCTCCAGTTGAGTCGATCCAACGCGCGCATCTATTCAAAAGCCTCCCGTCCTCATCACCACATTTATGTCCAGCTAGACGCCAACCCTTACAGGTGACCAGGAGTTTATTTTTGATCTTACTGGTAGCAGTGCATAGTTGAACCCTGCCATCTCAGTGTTGATCTCATTCCCATGCTGGCCCTGGGTCGTGTGAGGTCTGGAATGTGGGCACAGAAGGGTCGGAACGGGCGCAGCCGGGGGTCGCGGCGTCCCGGTGAGCATCCCGCGAGCGTCCTTGGAGGGCGGCTGTGGAGGGGTCACCGGGAGGAAAGCCAGATCTACCTGGCTCGGATGCTGCGGTCGGGGGCGCATGCAGGCGATGGCCCTCCTTCACCGTCTGCACCTCTCGCCCTACGCGTGCGCCGCCGGGCCGCTGGTAACGCTCGCCTGGCCGTGTGCAGCACCGTCTGCCTGCCCGCACCCGAGCCCGACCACCCGCACTGCGGCTTTCGGTGTCGACTTGGGATGGCATCGGATAGCCGACGGTTCGAACCGTGTCGCCCGCCGGGACGGCGTCTCCGACACGCCGCTCGAGGTGCCCGAGCATCTCGGGTCGGGCGATGCTCGACCCGCTCATCGCCAGCGAACGCGACCCGCACGTGCTTGCCAATCTCGCCCGCACCGGGATGCGCCGCAGACTCGACGTCCGACGCGACGCGCTCACCGGACGGCTCGACAAGCACCACGCCTTCCTGTGCGCGACCATGCTGAGCCGGGGTGCGTAGGTCGTTGAGGCCATCCTGATGACCGGAACCACCTACCGTTCGGCCGAATGTCGTCCGATAGTAGGTGGAATCGGCCGTTATGATGATGTTTTCTACCTACGATGCCGTTGTACACAGAACATGGACGGCGCGGTTCGCCGTGTATCCGGGCGACATGGCACCCATCCGCTCAAGAGACACCGGAAAACGGATATCGATGTCGAGCGGCGCGTCACCGTCGACCGAGATATGCCAGCCGGTGGCGCGGACGTCCCACGAAGGATCGAGGTCGGTGGTGCAGTACCACATGGCACGGAAACACAGCACCGGCCGACCGTCTCCCATACCCGACACCGTCATCCGCTGCGCGGCCACGGTGCCGGCATCCAGGGTGCCGGCGGCGATCCGGACCGCGCGCCGCGCGGTCGCGACCTCCCCGCTCGCCTCCAGGGAGTCCAGTGGCATCGAGAGCGCATCTGCGACGAGCTGCAACGACGGACCGAAGCTGATCCGTCCGTGGGACAACCGGCGCTCATCAAACTCCGCGGGAGGCTTCCCGAAGCCCATCACGTCGAAGAGCAACCCCGGCGGGTCGCGTTGCGAGAGATCTGCGAACTCGCTGATCGTCAGGTTGTCGAGTCGCCGCTGGATCGAAGTCAGCACCAGCGGGACAGCCTCCGTGATGAACCCGGGACTGCTGCCGGTGCTGTGGATCGAGGTGCTGCCGCGGTCGCATGCGCCCTCCACTCTCCAGTGGAGAAAACGCTATTCTCTGAAAACGAGATGGTCAATGCCGCTCCGCCTTCCCCCACTTCATGGAAATGCACACCCGGCTGGAGGTTGAACATCCGGTCACCGAGGTGGTCACCGGGATCGAGCTGGTCGCCGAGCAGAACCATGATCGCATAATCTCCGACTCGAAGCCGAAACCGAAGCCCCGACCGACGGAGGTGAACCGATGAACGGCGCAGACGACCACCGCCGTCGCATCGAGCAGCGTGGCCTGTGGTTCGACGAACTGGAGATCGGCGTTGTGTACGTGCACCGGCCCGGACGGACCGTGAGCGAAGCCGACAACACCCTGTTCACCACGTTGACGATGAATACGCAGGCGCTGCACCTCGACGAGGCGTGGAGTGCCACCCAGCCCTTCGGTCGCCGCCTGGTCAACAGCATGTTCACCCTGTCGACCCTCGTCGGCCTGTCGGTCAACCAGCTCACCCAGGGCACCACCGTGGCCAACCTCGGCTTCTCCGACATCCGCTTCCCGGCGCCGGTCTTCCACGGCGACACCCTCTACGCCGAGACGACCGTGGTGGACAAGCGGCTGTCACGCAGCCGACCGGGCCAGGGCGTGGTCACCTTCGAACACACCGCACACAACCAGGACGGCGAGGTGGTCGCGGTCGCCGTGCGTTCCGCGCTGATGCTGTGCTCCGACCCGGGCCCGGCGGCAGTGTCAGGCCCGGGCCCGGAGGTGAGTCGGTGACCACCGACCTGCCCGGACCGGCGCTGTTGTTCTGCCCCGCCGACCGTCCCGACCGATACGCAAAGGCGGCCGCGGCGGCCGACGGCGTCATCCTCGACCTGGAAGACGCCGTCGCCGCCGAGGACAAACCCCGGGCACGCCACGCGCTGCGCGAGACCCTACTCGACCCGATCCGCACGATCGTACGGATCAACCCGGCCGGCACCGACGACTACGCCGAGGACCTGGCTGCACTCGCCGACACCCCGTACCAGACCGTGATGCTCGCCAAGACCGAGACGGCCGAGCAGGTGGCCGCCCTCGCACCACGCCGGGTTCTCGCGCTCTGCGAGACCCCACGCGGAGTGCTGGCCGCACCGGCCATCGCCGCCGTCGGCAACACCGTCGGCCTCATGTGGGGAGCCGAAGACCTGGTAGCCGCGCTCGGCGGACGTTCCAGCCGGGATTCCGCCGGCCGCTACCGTGACATCGCCATGCACGCGCGGGCCGCCGTCCTGCTCGCCGCCGGCGCCCACCTGCGCATCGCCGTCGACTCCGTCTACCTCGACATCGCCGACCGGGACGGACTCGTCCAGGAAGCACAGGACGGGGCGGCCAGCGGATTCACCGTGAAGGCGTGCATCCACCCCAGCCAGGTCGCCGCCATCCGGCACGCCTTCCTACCCTCACCGGAGGAGGTCGACTGGGCCCGACGGGTACTCCAGGCGGCCCGGCAGGCGGCCGGTGTGTTCTCCTTCGAGGGCCGGATGGTCGACGCCCCCGTCCTGCGCCACGCCGAACACATTCTCGCCAACCATCCGCAGTGACGCCCCTTCGCTGACGGATCCGGCGGGCGTTACTGACCTCGGTTTCCATCCCTTCCACGCTTTCCATACCTTCCATCGCCACCTTCCATCGCCGCGCTGCCCGCTGCTTCCGGGCGGCCGGCCCGCGCACGGCGGCGTCTGTTTCACCAGCGCATCCATGAAGGGGTGGCTCGCCGACTTCACCTGGACGACCTCGCCGGCGCCGGGTGGTTCGTCGACGTCGACGTCGACGACACGGACGCCGCCATCGGTGGCCCGTACGGCTTTCATGGGCGCTCCCTCGTGGTGCTGTTCGGTCGGGGCGTGATGGCCCGCAGGCAGAACTCGATGATGTGATCGACATCGGCCCGGGTGGGTGACACGCGTTGCCACAAGTAGTCGGAGATCTTGCCCACCGTGGCGTGGGCGACGAGCGACGCGTCCATCGCCGGATCGGCGCTACCCAGCTCGGCGAACGGCTCACGGAGCAGCGCGGCCAGCGGGGCACTGGCCGAATGGCGGTCCGAGGCGAGGCCCTCGCCGAGGCTGCCCGCGTTCCCGAGCACGGCGAGCGTCGTCGAGGCGATCTCCTCCCGGGTTTGGGACAGGATGCCCTCGACCCACTGGCAGATCTTGCCCTCGGGTGTCGACTCCTTGTCCATCTGGTGGGCGACGTAGCTCGTCAGCCGCTCGGCGCCGTCCTCCAGGAGCGCGGCAACCAATGCGTCCTTCGAGGGGAAGTGGCGGTAGAAGGCATCGTTCGACAGGCCGGCGGCGGCCACGATGTCGGCCACCCGGGGGCGGGAGGCCGTACCGCACTGCCGCATGACCTCGAGCGCGGCGTCGAGAAGACGCCGGACCTCGCTCGCGTAGCCCGCTCCCCGCTTGGCCAGCGTCCGCTGCGCAATGCGCTCGGCAACGCCGTTCGGAAGATCTGAAATTGCATTCTCCATCATCAGAACGGTATTCTGCCACGACTAGGAAGGAGGCTCAATGGTGTGGGAATTTGAAACGGAGCCTGGGTACCAGGCCCAGCTGGACTGGGCCGACACGTTCGTGCGGGAGGAGGTGGAGCCGCTCGACCAGGTCTTTGCCCAGCAGCAGTTCGTCCCGATGGACGACACGAAACGGAAGATCATCGATCCGTTGAAAGAGGAGGTGCGACGCCACGGACTGTGGGCCACCCACTACGGCACGCCGGACCAGAAGGAACGCTACCTGGCGCCATTACTCAACGGCGGGCTGTTCTCGAGCTACTCGATGACCGAGCCCCACGCCGGCGCGGACCCGACGCGGTTCACGACCCGCGCCGCGAAAGAGAGCTTCCGCACGACCAACGAGGTGCCGTTCTTCCACATGATCCACGGCGCCGGCGTCATGGGCCTCGCTGACGGCCCGACCGAGGTCCACAAGGTCACCGTCGCCCGCCAGGTCCTGCGCGACTACCGGCCGAGCGACGACCAGTGGCCCACGGAGTGGATCCCGAAGAAACTGGACGCCGCCAAGGCGGAGTTCGCCGACTACCTCGAGCACGAAGTGGGGAACCTGTGATCGACTTCGAGCGGCTTGCCGCCTGGATGGACGAGAACGACCTGCCCGGCAAGGGCGAGCCGCTCGAGCACCGCTTCCTGTCGGGCGGAACCCAGAACGAGATCTACGAGCTGCGCCGCGGCGAGACGCGGTGCGTCATCCGGATCCCGCCGCAGAACGCGCCGGCCGATCGCGACGAGGGGATCCTCCGCGAGTGGCGGATCATCGAGGCACTCGACGGCACCGACGTGCCCCACACCGAAGCCGTCGCGAGGTGCGCCGACACCTCGGTCCTGGGCCGTACTTTCTACCTGATGGGCTTCGTCGACGGCTGGTCTCCGATCGGCCGCGAAACCTGGCCGGCACCGTTTGACACCGACCTCGACGCGCGGGCCGGGCTCGGCTATCAGCTGGCAGAGGGCATCGCCTTGCTGTCGAAGGTCGACTGGGCGGCCAAGGGCCTGCACGACCTCGGCCGTCCGGACGGCTTTCACGAGCGCCAGGTCGACCGGTGGACGAACTTCTTCGAGCGGATCAAGGGCCGCGAGCTCGAGGGCATGGACGTCGCCTCGGCGTGGCTGCGCGCCCACCGCCCGATCGACTACATCCCGGGCCTCATGCACGGCGACTACCAGTTCGCCAACGTCATGTTCGCCGACGGGGCGCCGGCCACGCTGGCCGCCGTCGTCGACTGGGAGATGGGCACCGTTGGCGACCCCAAGATCGACCTGGGTTGGATGATCCAGAGCTGGCCCGAAGACACGATGGCTGAGGCGGCGTCGAAGGCCAGCTACGTCGACCTGCGGGGCATGCCGGGCCGCTCGCAGGTCCTCGCCCACTACGCCGAGGTGTCGGGCCGGCAGGTCGACGACATCGACTACTACATCATCCTCGCCAAGTGGAAACTCGCCATCGTGCTGGAGAAGGGCTTCCAACGGGCCGGGGACGACCACAAGCTGCAGGCGTTCGGACCGGTGATCGTCGACACGATGAAGGCGGCGGCCGAGCTGGCCGAGACCACGGACTATCGCTCATGACCGCATACCCCGGCGGCGCAGACAGAGCAGACAGAGCAGACAGAGCAGGGATGCCTATCAGCGGCTGAGGCAAGCGATCATCACGTCCAGCACGATAACCGACGACGTGCTCACCGCTGGACGGGGATCCTTCGCGCGGTGCTCTATGAGCGCCCGGCAATAGGGGGCGCGGCAGGGCGGGGCCGGGGCACGCACCTATTGCCGGGCGCTCTATGAACGCTCGGCAGGGCACCGCGCAATACACTGCCCACAACGATCATCGGCCCGGCCGGCGGAGGGGTACCGTCATGACCAACAGTTCGTCCAGCACAGACCACCGGCGACCGGCCGGTATCGACCCCACCGTGCCGCACTCGGCCAGGGTCTGGAACTACTGGCTCGGCGGCAAGGACCACTTCGCGGCGGACCGCGAGGTCGGTGACCGCATGCTCGCTCTCATGCCCGACCTGGTCGACTCCGCTCGCGCAGACCGGGCCTTTCTGGGCCGTGCCATCCGCTACCTCGCCGGTGAGGCGGAGGTTCGTCAGTTCCTCGATATCGGCACCGGGCTCCCCACCGCCGACAACACCCACGAAGTCGCCCAGGCGATCGCACCGGAATGCCGGGTCGTCTACGTCGACAACGACCCCAGCGTCCTGGTGCACGCCCGCGCACTGCTCACCAGCGTCCCGCAGGGCGTCACCGACTACCTCGACGCCGACATTCGCGACCCTGACCTGATCCTGCAGGCTGCCGGCCGGACGCTGAACTTCGATCAACCAATCGCGCTCATGCTGGTGGGAATCCTGTGCTTCGTCACGGACGACGAGGCACACGCGATCGTGAGTCGACTTCTCGACGCTGTACCGTCGGGCAGTTACCTGACGATCGCCCACCCCACCGCAGAAGTGCACGGCGACGTGATGGAGAACGCCGTACGAGACTGGAACGAAGACGGCCCCTACCCGCTCATCCTCCGCAACAGCGATGAGATCGCCCGCTTCTTCGACCGCATCGAGCTGCTGGAACCCGGCGTGGTTTCGTGTTCGCAGTGGCGCCCCGAGCCCGGCGATCCCCGGGCCGACATCAAGGTGGCCCAATTCTGTGCTGTCGGTCGGAAGCCCTGACGCAGTGCCCTGCACGCGTCCGCTCGGTTTTGTCACCGGATGCCGTAGGCAGCGTGCGGACGTCTGATCTTGCCGAGGCGATGCAGATACAGCATGACCTGCCCGAAGGATCCCAGCATGCCGACTTCAGTGTAAGGGATGTCTTTCGACCTGCAAAAATCCTGGACTATCGGACGTACACGGCGAAAGTTGGAGCGGGGCATCCGAGGAAAAAGGTGGTGCTCGATCTGGTAGTTCAACCCCCCCGTCGCCAACGATACCAGAAGCCCGCCGCGAATGTTTCGCGAGCAGACTACCTGACGGCGAACAAAATCCATGTCGTCGTTGTCGTACGTTGGCATCCCCTTGTGATTAATTGCGAATACGCAGCCGAGATAGATGCCGAAGAGGCCCTGCTGCACAGCAAAAAATACCAGCACCTTCCATGGCGACAGCACGGCGATGAGCATGCCGCTGTACGCTAGAAAGTGCATGAAAAGCAGAACCGCTTCAGCCGTCCGCCCCCTGGGCTTGAAGCCGGGTATGGCGAGCGCGCTCTTTATGTGCATTGATACAGCCTGAAATGACAACAGCGGCAGGAATGCGAAGGCTTGGACGCGCCGCGGCAGATACCGAACAGTATCGTGCGAGCCGGCCTGACTCCGGGTCATCAGCATGAACTTGTTGGTGAGGTCGGGGTCCCGCTGCTCGTGGTTCGGGTAGGCATGGTGCCGAAAATGGTTCGGCGCCCACCATCCATAACAGATTCCGATGGCCAGGTTGGCGTGGACGATGCCGATTCGCCGATTCGCCGATCGGCTCACGAGTATCTGGCTGTGGCTTGCATCGTGTGCAAGGAATGCGGTCTGCGTGAATGAGATCGCAAGGATCACCGCGGTTACGACCTGCCACCAAGAATCGCCGAGCAGGACGAACGCGCCCCAGGTGAGCAGGTAAAGCGCGGCGTTTGCCGCGATCAAGGTTCCATACGCCCCGTAACGCGGCTTCAACAGACCCGCCGCTCGCACTTTTTCGAGCAACTCGACATAGTCGCTTTGAATTTCTCGTTCTGGTCGAAGAGCGATGGCGGATTCCGCAAGACCTGTCTGACGTGAATCACGCAAGAAACGTCGACCTCCCGCCGGAGAATACTCCATAGAGTGACACACGAGAAGCCTCGTGTTTTGAAGCACTGGTACGTCCTGATACTGTCTCGCACAAACCGGCGCTTCAATTTTCGGTCTCAACGTCGGCGTGCAGGATGAGGCCCGGTAGAGAGCTGCATGGGCGAGCCTACAGTAACGGTTCTAGCACTCGCCGGTTGACGACGGGCAGACCTGGGGTGTGCTTCAGGAGTCCGTTTGGGAAGCCATTCGTTGATCGATGCGATGGTGACGGTGGATTCGTGACGGAAAGCGATTGAATCGTCCTGGTCCGTGGGTCACCCCTCACGACCGGGCTCAGGCCGTCGGAGGGCGAACGGTCAGACGAGCATGGGCATGACGGCGCCCCATGAGCAGACCGGTGTATCCGACGACGGTCACCACCACCGCAAGGGCCTGCATGAGGGGGTTCAAGCCCCTCGGATACAGCTCACCCTTGATATAGTGATCAATGAACCCTCCCGTATAGATCTGCTCAGCTCCCATCCGCCGCAGGTACTTCTCCAGCCACGTCAGCGGACACGGGAAACCGATCCCAACGATCAGCACGCCCCACAGTGCCGCGGGGACGTGCAGCCACAGCAGCCCCGGCCACCGCCAGACGAGCAGGCCGCCCACGACGACAAAGATGATGAACGTGATGTGGACGGCCACCACAAGATCGGCCAGCAACCGGTAGCGCATCATTCCTTCCCAGTGGTCTGGGGCATTACCGCGTGAGTCGGCCTGCCGCACCCGATAGTCATCCTACGCAGTCACGCAACCGTGACGCACAGCCTGCGCACCGCTAACACGGTGTCCACCGTGAAAAATCACAGGCCAACAGGCATGATGTGTCGGTGCATGCAGGAACGTGCGCCATACCGGCGGGAACGACACACGCCGACACACCGAAATTAGCATGACAGCGGTACCCCACCGCATAATATGACTATCGATCACATTGAGATAACTCTCTGTACAATAGCTGCCGTCGCGTAGCACTGTCATGGAAGCAGGTTTGTGGCCTCGTTGGTCAGCCTGCTCGCCCAGGGTGGATCCGCGCCAGGTGCGGTGCAGGTCAGTGCGGCGACGCGGGCACCGAAGGTCAGCGCGCGTCGTACGGTCTCGATGTCGAGATGATCGATTCGACCGCCGAGGTGACCAGCTTGATACAGCCAGTGAAGCAGGCCGGCGGAAAAAGCGTCGCCCGCGCCGATGGTGTCGACGGTAGGCACCGCGACGGCGGGAACCTCCACCACATCCTGTCGGAATGAGGCCACGATACCCCGCTCCCCGCGCGTGATGATGACCAGTGGCACATCGGCCAGCCGCGGGGCCATGAGGACATCCTCCGGGGAGAGACCGGGAAAGAGCTCGGCGGCATCATCCTCACTCATCCGGATGATGTCAGCGAGGCGACACCACTGCGCCATTCTCGACCGGTACCTCTGCGGACTCACCAGGGCGGTCCGGATATTGGGGTCAATCGACACCGTCGCGCGTTCCCGGACGGTGTCGAGCAGATTTTCGATCAGATTCCCGCCCGGCTCCATCACCAACGCCAGCGACCCCGCGTGCACACACGCCACGCCGTCGAAATGAGACGGGAGCAGTTCCTGCGTATTCCACTGCCAGTCCGCCGTTCCGGCCGCGTAGAACACATAACTGGCCTGACCGTCATCCGCCACAGACGCTATGGTGAGCGTCGCCGGTTCACTGGCGGCGGCAGCGAACGACAGGTCGACCGCAGACTTCTGCAGGCGCTCGGCGAAAAGATCACCGAACACACCTTGCGGCAACCTACCGAGGAACCTGGTCGGTGTGCCGAGTCTCCCGAGAGCGACCGCCGTGTTCGCCGGGCCGCCCCCCGGGAATACCCGCAACCGCAGCGCGGTGTCGTTCTCGGCCGCCGGCTCGACAACAGCGTCCGCGACGTTCTCGCCGATCACCGCGACACAACCGGTGCCAGCTGGAGTCATGGCTTTCCGATCGGGTCGGCCAGGCTCCCGGTGGCCTCCCGGACCTGGCGGGTCGGCAGCGCCGATGCGGCGGGAACCCCGACCGCGGGAACCCCGGCCGCGGGAGCAGCCGTGATCGCGCCGTCGTTCGCTGTGGCCGCTGGTTTCTTCTCCGCCCGTCCAGGCACGGCACCCGTCATGATTGCCACCGCCTCGGCCATGGTGTATTCCTTCGGAGAGATGAGGTCAACCCGCCGTCCGAGTCGCTGAATGTGTATCCGATCAGACACCTCGAACACCTGCGGCATGTTGTGGCTGATGAGAATCACCGGCAGACCACGGTCCCGGATGCGCCCGATAAGCTCGAGTACCTGGCCGGACTCCCGCACGCCCAGTGCCGCGGTCGGCTCGTCCATGATGACGAGCTTGCGTGCGAACGCGGCGGCCCGGGCCACGGCCACACCTTGGCGCTGACCACCGGAAAGCTCCTCGACCGGGTTCGTCATCGACCGCAGACCAATCTTGAGTTCGCTCATCTGTTGCGCAGCCTGACGCTTCATCTCCGGTTTGTCGAGCATCCGCAACACGCTGCCAAGCGGTCCGCGACGGCGTACCTCACGACCGAGGAACATGTTACTGGCGATATCCAGCGCCGGCGCCACGGCAAGATCCTGGTAGACGGTCTCGATCCCGTGCGCGCGGGCATCAGCCGGGCTGTGGAAACGGACCGGGTGGCCATCGAGCAGAAACTCGCCCAGGTCCGGCGTCACCGCGCCGGACAGCGCTTTGATCAGGGTCGATTTTCCCGCTCCGTTGTCCCCGATGACGGCAAGCACCTCGCCGGCACGCAGCTCGAAGTCGCAGCCGTCCAGCGCAGTGACGTGACCGTACCGTTTGACCAGGCCACGTGCCTCGAAGACGATGTCCTCCCGACCAGCCTTCGTGGTCTCGTCCGCCGTGACACTCACTGGTTCCTCCTTCGGGCGATCTGGTCGATGGAGACAGCGACGATCACAAGTATGCCGGTGATCAAAACCTGGTAAATCGACTTGGTCCCGATGAGCTGGAGGCCGTTACGGATGACCCCGACGATCAGTGCGCCGATGAGAGTCCCGACGACGCTGCCCCGCCCGCCGAACAGGCTGGTTCCACCGAGGACGACGGCGGTGATGCTGTCGAGGTTGTCGGTCTGTCCGGCATTCGGGTCACCAACCCCCGTCCGGGATACCAGGAGCAGGGCCGCGATGCCGTAAAACAGACCCGCGGCCGCATATACGGTCAACAGCAGACGGCGGGTCGGGATACCGGTCCGGCGGGCCGCCTCATGATTATCCCCCACCGCGTAGACGTGCCGACCGGCCGCAGTCTGGCTCAACACATACCAGAGCAGGGCGAACAGCAGCAGCATCAGTACCGATCCATACGTGACGTCTGTCTGGCCGATGCTGAACGTCTTCCCGAAATAGGTCAGTGCCGACGGTAGGCCGGACACCGTCTGCTCGTCCGAGTAGATATGCGTCAGCGCGAAGGCGATGTTCAACGTGCCCAGCGTGACGATGAAGGGCGGCAGCCGCAGAGAGGTCACCAGGCCCCCGTTGAGCAGGCCGAAGCCGGCGCAGACCAGTAGTCCGAGGGCGATCGCCAGGTACGGGTTGAGCCCGGACTCGACCGCCAGACTGGTCATCACGATGTTTCCCAGCGCCATGATGGCACCGTTGGACAAATCTATGCCCGCGGTGAGGATCACCAGCGTCTGCCCGATCGCCAGTGTGCCGACGACCATGACCTGCTGGAGAACGAGGGACAGGTTGGTGCCGGTCAGGAAACGATCAGATTTGATCGAAAAGAAGATACCGGCCAGAAACAGGGCGGCCAGCGGACCGAAGGTGGATATGCCGAGCACCTGCCGCAGGCCCGCGCGAGCACTCGCGCGGGCCCCGGCAGCCGGCTCGACAACCGTCGTCGTCATCATGCGCAGTCCAATGTTTCGTGAACCCCAGGAGCCGTGAACAAGAAAAAGGACGGGCCCATACGGGCCCCGACCAGAAGAACCCCGGGCGGTGGGCCCGCTGTCGCCGGACCCACCGCATTGAAGATCAACCCCAGCAGTTAGCCAGACCGAAGTCGACATCCTTCGAGTCGACACCGTCCGCCGCCTTGGCAGTGACCAGAGTGACACCGGTGTCGGTGTATCCAGATGCCTTCGTACCGCTCGCCGCATAGGTGACGACAGCGTTCACGCCCTGCTCAGCCATCTTCAGCGGGTACTGCTGAGAAGTCGCAGCAATCTTCCCGTCCCGGACAGCCTGCACGCCGGTGCAACCACCGTCAACCGAGACAATCAGAACATTCTTCTCCTTGCCCGCGGCCTTCAACGCGGTGTACGCACCCAACGCAGCCGGCTCGTTGATCGTGTAAAGGAGGTTGATGTCCGGAGCCTTCTGCAGACAGTTCTCCATCGCCGTCTGCCCCTTGGCCTGATCGCCCTGGGTGTCCTGACTACACACGACACTCGGCGCACTGACCGGGGAGGTCGCGCTCGCGTCAACACCAGCGGCACCGAAACCCGACAGGAAACCGTTGTGACGCAACACCCCGACCGTGACACCAGGAGAAAGATCCAACGTGGCGATCTTAGCCGGCGTGCTCCCCAGCACCGCCTTGGCGTACTTACCGATGAGCACACCCGCGGTGAAGTTATCCGTCGCGAACAACGCATCCACCGCAGACTGCGGATCCGTGGGAGTGTCCAAAGCGATGACCAGCACCCCCTTGGCCCGCGCCTTCTGGACCGCCGGGACAATCGCCTTGGTATCACTCGGAGTGATCAGAATACCCTTTGCCCCGGCCGCAACCATGTTCTCGATCGCGGTGACCTGACTGGCGTTGTCACCGTCGAACTTGCCGGCGGCGGTCAACAGCTTGGCACCCTTGGCCTTCGCCGCCGCCTCCGCGCCCTCCTTCATCTTCACGAAGAACGGGTTGGTGTCCGTCTTCGTGATCAATCCGACCGTCACAGTGCCCCCGAACGCGGCACTCGAGGCGGCGCTGGAGCCGGCACTGGAGGAGCTGGCCGCAGGCGTGCCCGTGTCGCTCGACGAGCTGCCACACGCCGAAAGGACGAGCGCAGCTAAAGCCGGCACGGCCGCGATCCGCACCCCACGCTGCCACCAACCGGCGGCTGCACGTCCACGGCGAGACCGGTCCGCCCAGCCACGGCCGGCATCCCTCATCCCCGCCCGCGCCCCCACGCGACACGGCGGCAGCTGTGCGGCCGCTATGTGATCAACCATCCCTTGCCCCCTTCTGACCGGCAACCGGAAGCTCCGGGTTGCTCTGAGCTGGGCGAAATGTAACTCGCATCACAGTGGTGCGCAAGCGTTTGCGCTAACGTTTGCGCAAACGCTTGCGGCGCACGTCTATACTTCCCTTCAGTGCAGACTGGAGCACCGATAGTCAGGAGATCAGCGTGGTGACAATGGCGGACGTCGCCAGGGCCGCGGGCGTCTCTGTCTCCACGGTCTCCCATGTGATCAACAGCACCCGGGTGGTACGGGGACAGACCCGCGAAGCGGTACTGCAGGCGATCGAGCGGACCGGGTACACGCACAACACGATCGCCCGGTCACTGGTGACGGCAAGCACCCGCACAATCGGCCTGACGATCCCGGTGGTCACGAACCCTTACTTCACCGACGTCGTCCACGCGATCGAAACGGAGACGTCGACGGCGAACTACACGCTGCTGCTGGTGGACTCCAGGGACGATCCGGACCACGAGCTGCAAGCGGTACGAGCACTGTACGGACGGCGGGTCGACGGGATGATCATTGCTCCGACGTCCAGCGCACCGGGTTCAGCCCTGGCCTACCTAGCCGCCAACGCCGTGCCCACGGTCCTTGTCGACCGTCTGGCCTCGGCGGACTTCGACCAGGTCGGGCCCGACAACGAGGAGCCGACCGTGGCTCTGGTCCAGCACTTCGCCGAGCTCGGTCACCGCCGCATCGGCATGGTCGCCGGCCTGCCCGGTCTGACCACCACGCAGGAACGGCTCCGTGGATACCGTCTCGGGCTCGCGCGATGCGAACTCCCCTACGATGCCGGGCTGGTCGGCCAGGGCGCATCCCAGGCCGAACCGGCGCGCCATGCCGTGCACGACCTGCTCGCACAACCGAACCCGCCGAGCGCGCTGGTCGTCGCCAACAACCTCATGACGATCGGCGCGCTGCGGGCGTTGCGCGAGGCCGGCAAACGCGTGCCGGACGACGTCGGGCTCGCGTCGTTCGACGACGTCGAGTGGGCCGATCTGGTCGCACCTCGACTGACCACCATGGCCCCGCCCCGCCTCGAGCTGGGCCGGACGGCGGTTCAACTGCTGATGCGCCGGCTGGCCGACCCCACCCGATCACCACGGACCGTACGGCTGGCACCCACGTTCGTGCACCGGGAATCATGCGGCTGCACCCCAACACGCCCAGAATCCCCGGAGCCGCCGGCTGCGCAGAACCGCGCTTGCGGCAGCGGTCCCGCGACCGCCTTGAGGTATGCCACCCCGCCCGCGGACCCTGGTGGCAGACGACAACGATAAGAGCGACCGGCAATAGGGGTGTGGATCAAGGAGCGGGGCCGGGGTACGTGCATCGCGCAGCGATGGATGGGGAGCGATGAGGCGAGGTGCGCACCCCGGCCCCGCGACGCCGCGTCCCCTATTGCCGGTCGCAGACCGGCCTTCAGTCACCGGCGGCCGGCCGGAACAGCCCCACCGTGGTGAACAGTGCCCTGGGCCGACCGCCGCCGTCGAGAACCTGGCCACGGCCGTGGACCCGGGCGCCCCCCGTATAGGGCACATCCGTGCGCACCACATGCCAGTCGCGCACATCGAGGTCCTCGAAGAAGGTGACGGTCAGTGCCACGATCAAAGCGGTGTGCGGTCTATCTACGCTATCCGGTCCGCCTACCGTGCCGTAGTCAGCCATGAGCAGCGGCAGCGTCGTGGGCTCGCACGTATACGCGACCAGCGCCCGCCACAGCGTGGCATCGTCCGGGACGTCCTTCCTCCGCATCCACAGGTCGTGGGCCTGCCACGTCCCCCCGGCGGCGAGCCGGGTGTCCCAGGGGAGAAGGGGCATCGCGACGGGGGTCGTATCCTGCGGATCCGGCCCTGGGACGGCCGTCACCGCGGTCCGCGCCAGGTCGGGCTCGTCCACGGTGAGCAGTACCTGAGCCTTGCAGATCAGCTCCTGCCCCTGCCGGAACGTCAGTGACACCGAGGCGAACGAGCGTCCCTGCTGAAGCTGCTCGACGTGGGCCTCCAGCGGCTCCTGCCACGTCCCGGAGCGCAGAAACAGCGTCTGCAGAGACTGCACCCGCTTCCCCGGGTGCAGACGCTCAGCCAGGACGACCTGTTGGCCGACCAGCTGAGCGCCGAGAATCCCCCCGTGCGAGGTGGGAAGGTTCGCCAGCACCGCGGCTGAGCCGCCGGGCCGAGCGGCGGTCGCCGGCTGGACATCCAGCACACCGAGCACCTCATCGAGCGCCACTGGCCACCTGACCTGCGACGCTCCGTACGGTTTCAGCTCGATCGGCTCCACCTCGATCGGCTCCACCAGCGGCGGTTTCACAGGCCCCTCCCGTCACTCGGATGCACGCCCGAGCGCACCCCGTCTTCCCACTTCTACCGAGGTGAGCGCCCCGGACGGGACCTGATGTGACGAGGTGACGAGGTGACGAGGTGACGAGGTGACGAGGTGACGAGGTGACGAGGTGACGAGGTGACGAGGTGACGAGATCAGGATTTGGCGAAGACGAGCAGAACCTCCATGATCCCATTGTCTTCGGTGGTGACTCCAGCGAAGCTCGGGTTGCTGACGTTGTAGTCGGCGAACACGATCGGGATCTGCCCGCCGATCTTGATCTGTGCGCCGGACCGCTGAGTCTCCAGGGGGATCGAGACGCTCTTGGTAACGCCGTGCAAGGTGAGGTCGCCGGTTGCCTGGTAGGTCTTGGTAACGCCGGTCGCGGGCACCGATCCGAGGTCGATCGGCTTGGTAAGGGTGAAGGTGGCCGTCGGATACCTGGACGTCTCCATGATCCGTCCACGGAACTGGCCGTCCCGCTGGGACTGGTCACTGGCGACCGTCGTCATGTCCGCGGTGAAGGTCGCGGACTGGACGGTCGTACCCGAGATGACCATCTGGCCGGTAACGCCGGAGGTCCGGCCGACGGCGGTGGTGGACTGTCCGAAGAGGACCTCTTTGACGCGGTAGCCGACCTGCGAACCCGTTCCTACCTTCCACGTGCCATCGGTCGACACGGTCGCGGTGCCAGCGGCGTCGGCGGCGGCCTGGGTCGACTGCGAATTGACCGACAGCGCGGCCGGCGGGTCACCCTCGATGAAGTTGATGTAGACAAACGGCCCCCCGACCAGAAGAGCGACCACCACGATCCCGCCGATGATCGCGCCCTTCAGCCAACGGCGGGGTTTCTTCCCGGGTGGGCTCCCTTGGCTCGTCTCGTGGGTGGCACCAGTTGTCATTGATTACTCCTTGTAGTTAGATCATCTATCTGCGCCGCTGTGCGCTCATCGACGACCGACATGGGACGAATACTGCGTAGGGAGTAGCCGGATGCTACGCAGACAGTAGCCAGATACTGCACAGACAGTATGAGGATTCGGTTACAGCAACCAAAAAAGCCGGCAATGGGATGCTTCAGGATGGCGTCGCGCCTGGCCGGCAGCCACGCAGGGTGATGATCGAGCTGTCCGACGATGCACCTCGGCGATGGCATAGCGACCACAGGATAGCGACCACAGGATGCGACCAAGGCGTAACCCGTTCAACATATCCAGTGGACCGGGAACGTCCGGCTCGGGCGAGGGTGTGCCATCAGGGCCGGGTCATACGAAAGGGGAGCAGCATGCCCTACGTCACTGTCGGTAAAGAGAATTCCGCTACGATCGAGATCTACTACGAGGACCACGGCACCGGGACGCCGGTGGTTCTCAGCCACGGCTACCCGCTGAGTGGCAGCGCCTGGGAGAAGCAGGTTCCGGTACTGCTCGAGGCCGGTCACCGCGTGATCACCTACGACCGGCGCGGCTGGGGCAACTCCAGCCAACCCGCCGTCGGCTACGACTACGACACCTTCGCCGCGGATGTGCACGCGTTGGTGGAGAAGCTCGACCTGCGCGACGCGGTGCTGGTCGGCCACTCGATGGGCAGCGGAGACGTCACCCACTACCTGGGTACCTACGGCTCGGCGCGGGTGCGTAAGGCGGTGCTGATCTCCCCGATCCCGCCGTTCCTGCTGCAGACCGGGGACAATCCCGAGGGCCTACCGCAGAGCCTGTTCGACGGGTTCATCGCCACCGCCACCACGGATCGACCCCTGTGGCTGAAGCAGTTCCTCGACAATTTCTACAACATCGACGTCTACGGTGGCACCCTGGTCAGCGACCAGGCGCTCCAGGCGAGCTGGAACATCGCCGCTGCCGGGTCACCGATCGCCGCCGTCGCGTGCATCTCGACCTGGCTGACCGACTTCCGCGACGACGTCGCCAAGCTCGACATTCCGGTGCTCGTCGTGCACGGTGATCAGGATCGGATCCTGCCGATCGGCCCCACCGGCAACCGCCTCCCCGGACTGATCAAAGACCTTCACTACCTCGTGATCGAAGGCGGGCCGCACGCCATCGCCTGGACCCACACCGAGCAGGTCAACACGGCGTTGCTCGACTTCATCTAGCACCTGTCCGGTGGATATTCGGTCGCATCGACCGGATATCCACCGGGCAGACCCTGGTCGACTCTCACATCGACTCTGTCGGCAGTACGGGTGCGGCCGGGTAGTTCGGCTACGGCGCAACCGAAGCGGCACATGATTTATGCTTAACTTATGAGCTTCAAGCGGATCACTATCAGCGTCCCGGAGGAGATCGCGGCGAAAGCGCAGCGGGCCGCCGACGCAGGCCAGGTGGAGTCAGTCTCGGCCTACTTCGCCGGGCTTGCCGCTGCCGAGCCCGACTGGGCACAGGCACAGACGATCCTGGATCAGATGATCGTGGATGCCGGCGGGCTGGACGACGCCGCACACGACTGGGCGCGCTCGGCGCTGGATGCCGACGATGGCGATGTAGCCGGGGCCGCGTGAGAACGGTCGTCCTCGACGCAGGCGCGCTCATCGCACTTGAGCGTCGTGACGCCCGCATGCTCGCGCTGGCCACGGACCTGGTGGCAGCGAGGGTCGCGGCGCACCTACCGGCGGGAGTCCTCGCCCAGGTCTGGCGTGGCTCGCCACGTCAGCATGCCGTCATGAAACTGGTGCGGACGGGCGCGTTGCGGGTCGAGCCCTTGTCGGAGGAGATCGCTGTCCGGCTCGGGCTGCTGCTGGCGGCATCAGGAACGAGTGATGTCGTCGACGCGCATGTCGCGTTGCTGGCGCGAAAGCTCCGTGCCACGGTCGTCACCTCAGATCCGCACGATCTGCACAAAATAGACCCCACGCTCGGCCTTGTCGTGATCTGACGGCGTCGCCGGACATCACCCAGTCGACCAGCTTATTCACAAAAAGCAGCAAGGTTTGCACTAAAAGGTGGCGCTCATGTCACGGAAACGTTCCATCGACGCTGGCTGGTTAAAATGAACGCGCGCACACGCGTATTAATGCTGATTGGTACCGAAATCAAGTGTCGATGTTCGGATGTGCCCTTCTTCACCCCCCCTTGCCGGCCGACCAGCGGTAGCCGATAGGGTTCCGCCGTGCCTTCGCAACGAGGGCGCGCATCGGACGAAACACGCCGAGTCCTGCCCCGTCCGATGATCGTCAAAACAACGGCAGGAGCGGGGGAACCAATTTCCGGGCGCCAGCGGGCGTCCTTGGGGTGAAGCCGCATGATGCGGCCGGGCATTTCCCAGCCCGAACCCGACAGCTCACCTCGTAGGCGTGGGGAAAGGGCATTTACATGTCCCGTTCGCGCGCCCGCCATCGCGGCAGCAGAGCAACCAGCAAATACACCCGCGCACTCATCACCATTCCGGCCATCGCCGCCGCCGTCGGCGGTGTCGGCATTGGAATCTCGGGGCCCGCCAGCGCGGCGCCGTCGGAAGACCAGACGTTGTCGGCAATTGCTCAGTGCGAGTCCGGCGGCAACCCGACAATCGTCAATTCGATAGGCGCCGGCGGACTGTTCCAGTTCCTTCCCAGCACGTGGCAGTCAGTCGGCGGAACCGGCCTGCCGCAGAATGCCGACGTTGCCGAGCAGTGGAAGCGCGCCCGGATGCTGTACGCCCAGCAGGGCACGACGCCGTGGGTTTCATCGCAGTCGTGCTGGTCTGGAAAGGTCGGCAGCGTCCCCAACACGGCTCCGACCGCCACGCAGTCACCATCAGCGGGAACACAATCACAATCCATGGACACTCAGGCACAGCCGGCCGACGCCCCGTCACAGTCGGCCGACGCCCCGTCACAGTCGGCCGATACCCCGTCACAGTCGGCCGACTCTCAGTCACTTCAGGCTGACGCTTCGACACAACCAGCGACTACCCAGACGCCGCCAGCGGACTCGGTCGGGAGCGGCAGTGGCGGCAGTGGCGGGAGCGAAAACTGGAGCGGAAACCCAGCCGACGACACTCCCTCTGCCGCTGGCCACCACCGGCATTCATACCGGTCGCCCTGGTACCAGAGCACCCAGCCGACTGACGGCTAGACGACAGACGACAGACGACAGACGGAAGGGAAAGCACCGGCACTCCGGTCGGGCGTCATACGGCGCCCGACCGGAGTGCCGCCGCGAACGTTGCTCACCGTGTCCGGCTGACGGCTGGTAACAAATCCGGCTGGGGTGGCTCATACGGCTGCTCGGGTGGAGTGAGAATCGCCAGCTCGACCGCTGCGGCCACGGCGGCGACGAACCCGATCACGGCAAGCGGGAGGTAACCCGGACGGACCTGGTCCCCCAGCAGCGCAAATCCCATCGCTGCCGGGATGAGGGTTTCCGCCGCGCCCTGACTAGCGGTGACAAGCGTCACCGAACCACGTTGCAACGCGGCTCCGAACGCGCTCAAGCCGAGCAGACCGTAGGCCAGCAGCGCCCAGGAAAGGGGGTCGGTGAGGACAGCGCCGAGGGTGTGGTCGGCGTCCAACGCCCGTGCGCACAGGGCGGCCCCGCCGAACGCCAGCCCCGACAGCGCTCCGAGCACCACAGCGGCGCGCTCTCCCCGCAGGGATCGGCCCGCCGACGCGCTGGCGGCTGCAAGGACGGGAACGAAGAGCGCGATCACTATGGTCGCGATGGTGCCCACCGGACGCGGCGGCGCGGGCTGCGCGGTGAGGGCAAGAAGGATCAGGCCGGCGCCGAGCGCCGCCAGCGCGCGCAGTTGCGCGGGTCCCGGACGGCTGCGCAGAAACACCGCAGCCAGTACCGCCGTGACGCCGGCGCTGCCGGCGAGGGTCGCTTGGACCGCGAACAGCGGCAACGATCGCACCGCCACCAGTGACAGCAGCCAACCGACAAGGTCGAGTGCCAGCCCGATCAGGTAGGGCACCTGTCGCGCGAGCCGTGGCAGCAGGCGCGGGTCGAGCGCGCCAGCGGTGACAAGCCGGCGCGCCCCCACCGACTGCAGCACCGAACCGGCCCCATAGCACACAGCACAACCAAAAGCGGACAGGTATGCAACAACAAACACCTGATGATCTAACCACCCGCCAGTAATGATCACTGCAACACCCCCGGCACGACGTGCCAACGGGCAGACGTCCAGGCACCTCTTAAACGGTTCTTAGAGCGCCCGGCAATAGGGACGTGGATCAAGGAGTGGGGCTGGGGTACGTAGATCGCGAAGTGCGAGGAGGGAGGCACCCCAGTTGTGGATGTCGACCAACGACAACACAGCGAGGCGCGTGCCCCGGCTGCGCCCAGATGCAGTCAGGCCCACCC
>NZ_CAUVXG010000063.1:23188-26289 GCF_963555885.1 Protofrankia sp. Cr2 | reverse complement strand
GTGGGATGTCTCCTGCCTGACCGAGGACTGTGACCTCGGTGTGCGTGCCTCGGTGGCGGGGGTCGAAACCATGGTCTTCTACCATCCGGAGCTCACCACCCGGGAAGAGACACCGGAGACTCTGGGGAAGCTGGTGGTGCAACGGACCCGGTGGATGATGGGCTTCATCCAGGTGTTCCAAAAGGGTGAGTGGCGCGGACTGCCGGGTTGGCGCCGGCGCGCGCTCGCCGTGGAAATGCTCTTGATGCCGTTCTTCCAGGCCGCTGCCGGGCTGGCCCTGCCCACCTCGGTGCTGCTCACGTTCTTTCTGAAAGCACCGGTGGGACTCGTGATCATATTCTGGCTACCGCTGCTGGCGATGATTCTGATGGTCATGACGGAACAGGCGGCTTTCCGGGAGTTTGCCGATGCATATCAGCTCAAGGCCGGTCTACTCGATAGCGCCCGATTGGTCGTGAGCGCGCCGGTATATCAGCTGGTCTTGTCCGTGGCGGCGCTACGCGCCATCGTGCGACTGGTCCAGGGCAAGGTGCAGTGGGAGAAAACCACGCATGTCGGTGCCCACCACGTGGTGATGTTGGGCTCCTCCGAGCTCGAGGGGGTTTCGTGACCACGACCACGACCACGATCACGCTGCCGGTCGCCGATCCGGATGGCATCGCCGTCGGCGGCAGCGGCAGCGGTACCCGGGATCGTCGGATATTCGGGGATCGCATGTCCGCTGCCCGAGCGCGCATCGCCGGCTGGCTGTTCGCGCACTGGCGGAGCCTGGCCCTGTTGACACTTATTCTCGTTGCCTGCGGGTTGGTTCACGGGATCAACCTCGATGGCTGGCCCGGCCGGATCAACGACGATGAGGGCACCTATGCGGCCCAGGCATACGCGATGCAGTACCGGGGCCAGATCGCTCACTACACCTACTGGTATGATCATCCTTTCGGTGGTTGGCTGTTCATAGCCGTCTACACGACCGTCACGAATGCCTTCGAACGGGCGCCGTCGGCGGTGACGGCCGCGCGTGAGTGCATGCTGGTCGTCCATCTGGTCAGTTGTGCGCTCCTTTACCTGCTCGCCCGCCGGCTCGCGTTTCGGCGTGTTTTCGCCGGTCTCGCCGTCCTGTTGTTCTCCCTGGCGCCGCTTGCGGTGTGGTATCAGCGGCTGGCATTCCTCGATAACATTGCGGTGCTGTGGGTGCTGGCCGCCCTGGTCTGTGCGGCGTCGCCACGGCGCAGTGTGGGCTCGGCCATCGCGTCCGGGATATTCATGGCCTTCGCGTTCTGGTCGAAGGAAACATCCCTGATGCTCCTACCGGGTGTCTACCTTCTGCTCCGGGCGAACCGTGACCCGCGTAACTGGCGGTTCGTGCGCGGCAACTTCCTCGGGTTCCTGACGGCAATCTGTGGAATCTACCTTCTCTATGCGGTGGCGAAGAACGAGCTGTTCGAGGGGGCGGATCACGTCTCGCTGATCCGTGCGATCAAATGGCAGCTCTTGGAACGGACGGCGAGTGGGAGCCTGCTGCAGGCGGGTAGCGGCACGCAGGGCATGGCTGGCCTCTGGCTGCACCTGGATCCGTATCTGCTGGGTGCCGGTGTTCTCGCTGCGGTCCCAGCGCTCTGTGTCAGGCGTCTTCGGATGGTCGCGGCGCTGCTTCTGATCCAGGTTGTCTTCATGTTCCGTGACGGCTACATGCCGTACGCCTACGTGACGGCGATGTTGCCGTTCGCGGCGCTGTGTAGCGCTGGAATGCTCGACGTGACCCTTCCCCGGGCCACTCGAGGGCCACAGGCGGTGCGATCGTCTTTCTTCCGCGGCGCCGCAGGCCCGACTCCGGGGATCATTCGTGGGTCGAACGCGGCGGCCAGGCGGCGCCGGCTCGCCGCAGCCAGGACGACGCGCGTCGCCGTCGTGGTCTGCGTGGTGATCCTGGGCCTGGTGGCACTGCCCGGCCGGTGGGCACCGACGTTGCGTACCGCGCTGACCGCCGACGACAGCGGGCCGAGCCGGGACGCCGCACGCTGGTACATCGAGAACGTGCCCAACGGCCACACCGTCGTGACGGACGACAACATCTGGACTGATCTTGTGATCGCGGGAAAAAAGCCGGACCCGATCTGGTTCTACAAGCTGGACCTCGACCCCGCGGTTCGCGGAAAGCTCAAGAACGGTTGGCAGGATGTCGACTATTTCGTTCTCGGCACGCTGATGCCGTCCACGCTGCATGATCTTCCGCTGGTGGCCGAAGGGTTGCAACATTCGGTCGTGGTGAAGTCCTTCGGATCGGATGGGCAGATCACGATCCGTAAGGTGATCAAGCCGGGGTGTTCCGCCGAGGTGGCAGCCTCGCCGGGCTGCTGACCACCTGCCGCTTGCTCAGGTGGACGTCGGCTTCAGGGGCCACCCGGGCAGGTTGCGCACGACCATCCAGACGAGCGCGCCGCCTGCAAGGCCATAAGCAAGTGGCCGGGGAACCCGGGTCCGTTCGCCCAGCCTGGCCGCACGCAGGTGCCGCCAGCCCAGGTACATCAGCGCCGGACTGCAGAGCAGGACAAAGGGATTGTCGTGAACCGCGGCCCTCGCATGACCGTGAAGGAGATCGTGAACCAGCCGAAGGCTTCCACATGCCGGGCAGTCGAGCCCGGTGGCGATCTTCGTCGGACAGCGTGGCATGACCGCATTCGGGTCGTGCGGATCAACAACGACAAGATAGCCGATGCCGAGCGCGCACCCAGCCGCGCCGAGTAGCAACCGGCCGCGGCCCGCAGCCCCGACAGAGTGATTCCGATCAGTCACGAAGTGGCCGGCCCTGCATGTCACGAACCTCGCCGGTCAGGATCTGAATCCCGTCAATCAGCGCCCAGATCCCGAGGCCGCCACAGGTGAACAACTGGGCGAGCGCGGTGCTGGTGTCGCCCAGATACCATCGCCCTGCCCCGAAGCCACCCAGAAAAATCTGAAGCAGCCCGGCAACAAGCTTCTGCTTGTCCGAGTATGGCTCCCCGGTCGCCGGATTGCGTCCGAACGGAGCCGACGGGTCGTATGATCCGGGCCCGTAATTCGGCGGGACGGGCTGCCTGGGGACCGGCGGATAGGCGGGTGCA
>NZ_CAUVXG010000063.1:0-22643 GCF_963555885.1 Protofrankia sp. Cr2 | reverse complement strand
AGGATTCAGTGCCCCGATATCCGGGGTTCGGTTGTTGCCCGGGGTTCGGTGGATAGCCGGGTGCGTTCTGGTAGCCGGGGTTCGGTGGGCGCGGTGTGGATCCGGCCGGCGACGATGAGGGGGGCGAGACCGTCCACGGTGACGATGGTTTGATCGCGGTCGGCGGCGCCGGTGGGCGGGGGGCGGGAGCCGGCGGCTGGCGATTGAACTGAGGTGAGCGGTCGGCGGCCTCGCGGACGTCGTCGTCGAGGCGCACTCCGATCCCGGCGCGGGCGGTCCACCGAGGGCCGTAGACGCTGCCGGCCGCATGGGCAAGATCGAGAGCGAAGGCGTGAGCGGACGGCTGGCGGACGGCCGGATCCTTGGCCAGAGTCCGCAGAACCACCTCAGCCACCGGCGCGGGTACACCCACCAGCGGCGGCGGCGGCGCGTAGAGGTGCTGATAGCCCAGGGCATGCGAGGGCAGCCCCGGATCGAACAGCGGCGCCCCGACGAGCAACTCGTAGAGAAGCACACCCAGGGCATAGAGATCGGTCGGCGGCCCCAACCGGCCCCCGACAAGCTGTTCCGGCGCCATGTACTTCGGGGTCCCGATGAGCATGCTCGCGGTGGCCGCGGACCCGTCGAAAATCTTCGCGATCCCGAAGTCGGTGACCTTGAGTAAGTCGCCGGCGTCAAACATGATGTTGTCGGGCTTGATGTCGCGGTGCAGTACTCCCTGGTTATGCGCGCAGGTCAGCGCTGCGGCCGCCGCCAGACCGACCGCGCAGGCACCCTCCGGGGAGATCCCCGTGCGTCGACGGCTCAGCGTCCCCCCGCCCAGTAACTCCATGACGATCAGATGCAGGTCGTCGGCCTCGACATAGTCATAGACCCGCACCACATGCGGATGATCCATGGCAGCGAGGATCCGCGCCTCGGCCTTGAAACCACCTGGCGCGTTCTCCTGCGCCGGGGACAGTATCTTGATCGCGACATCACGGTTCAGGTCGCGGTGCCGGCCCGACAACACCAGCCCGAACGCGCCCGCACCCAGTTTGGTGCCCAGGTCGTAGCCGGGGAGCAGCGCGGCTACCTGCGCCTCATCGATGATCACGACGCGACAGTCGTCATGTGTCGGCGTCCACCATCCACCATCACAAACTCACTCATACATCCCCCAGCGTAATGCGGCAATCCTAACCCCAGTCGATCGCCCCGGCCGAACCGGAGCGCCACCGCACCGGACGCACCGACCACGGGCACGGCGTCTGTGTCTGCCTCGTAACTGATCACCTGGACTCGTGATCTATACTGGCAGTCCTGCAAGGGCCTGTCCGGCGGATATTGCTCGATGCCATCGAAGATCCAGTGGGCAGGCCCAGAGTCCCTGCGGGTCCGGACGTGCGAGAGGAGTGCTCGCACGCCCCTTGACCTGCTGGAAGTTGGGCGGATATATGTCTCGGGTCACCGTCGACAGGCAGCATGCCCTCGTCCAGAAATGGAAAGACGATAGCACGTACCCGTATGTCGACGAACCAACCACACATCTTCAGCAAGCGGAACAGCAGACATTCGACGTGGTTGCGCTCAGCGCGGCACGAATCCTGGACGGGCTCGATCCCAGAGCGCGGAAGTTCTCCCTTCATCTGGTCCGCGAAGCCCTGGAGTCCAACCCGACCGGCCTGCGACGCATACTCACCGAAGTTCTTGACCTTCCAAGCGACCGAATAGATGAGCTCGCCAGGCTCCTGGACCGCACCACGCTTTCCACGCTCATCAGCACGTCACGAAAAATCGGTGACCGGCTGGATTTTCTCGCCGGGCTCAATGCACTGGTCTTCGATACGGAAAGCAACAGGCAGACACTCGAACGCCGCCAGTTGCACCGCATCCTCGCCGAAGAGACGTGGATCTTCGCCGAGGAGTACGCGTTGACCGGGGACGACGACCGACTCCTCCAGGTCCTTCGAGGACACGCCGAGATCCTCGGCGACGACATCGACTTCACCGACTCGCGGACCCCGCCACGGCGGGCTGACGGTCGAGAAGCAATTCCTGACCTTGTACTGTCCCGGAAGGTCGAACAGCATCAGAATCGTATCGAGCACATCGTCATCGAGCTGAAACGACCGAAGATCGATATCGGCGTGGCGCAGATCAATCAGATCGAATCCTACGCACTCGCGGTCCTCGATGACCCACGCTTCACCCAGGCCAACGTTTTCTGGGATTTCTGGGTGGTGGGCGTCAGAGTGGACAAATATGCCGAGATGCGCCGTAACCAGGACTCGCTTCCGCACGGATTTATTCAAAGATCAGGAAGATACAGCATACAGGTGAGAACCTGGGCGGAGGTCATCGGTGACGCCGAGCACCGCCTGAAGTTCGTCGCCCGGAATCTCGAATACCGCAGCAGCCGGGATCAGGGAATTCAGTATCTGCGCGACACGCACAGCAAGTATCTTCCGTCCGCGCTCCGGTCTGACGAGGGAAAATAGACATCACTGGGTCGTGGAGGGGATCGCGGCAATCCATGTACTCGAGGAAGTCCTCTTCAAACATCATGGTTCCCTTATCGCAGGCGTCACACAGCTCGGGCTGCTCTTCGAGCCGATGCCGCTGGTCGAACGGGTTGATCAGGGTCGAGTACGCCTCGAGCGTCATCAGCTCATGAGTGCGCTCTCGGCGCCCAGATCAGCGACCAGGCGGTGCTGCACGACCACTTGGCCAGTGTGCGTCGGCAGCCCTGGCAGGATTGCCGACCATGAGCGGGGAATCTGGGACTGGTGCGTCAGGGCAGCGGTGGGAAGTAGCGTTGTCGTTCGCTGGCGCGCAGCGCGCCTACGTCGAGCGTGTCGCGGCAGCGTTGAAAGCGCGGGGCGTGCGCTGCTTCTACGACGCCGACGAACAACTTGAGCTGTGGGGCCGCTACCTGGCCGAGGAGCTCCCGGATATCTACGCCGAGCAGGCAGCGGCTGTGGTGGTGTTCGTCTCCGCCGACTACGCGTCCCGGGACTGGACCAGACTGGAACGCCGCGCCGCTCTCAACCGGGCGGTACGCGAACGGCGAGAGTACGTCCTCCCAGCCCGCTTTGACGACACGCCCCTACCCGGCCTGCTCTCCGACCTCGTAGCGATCGATCTGCGAGGGCGTGACCCCGAACAGTTCGCCGAACTGGTTGCGACCAAGCTTACCGCCCTCGGGATTCTCTCCCCGGATAGGAATCCGCAACCGTCGCAGCCCTCTTCTGGCCCAGGGCCTACCGTGCTTCCCGCGGTATGGAAGGTGCCAGGTCGCCTGGCAACCTTCACCGGCCGTCGGCAGATCCTCGACCGGATCACCAGCACCTTCGCCAGCAACGTGAGTGGGCTCGCCGCTGTCGCGCTTCATGGGCTGGGGGCGGTGGGCAAGACACAACTCGCGATTGAATATGCCTGGCAGTGCGCAGCTAACTACAAGTTGGTGTGGTGGGTGAGCGCCGAACAGGCCACCCTCATCGGCGACCAGCTGGCCGCACTGGCCCCCCACCTTGATCTCCCGGTAACCGGAACGGCGACCGACGCTGACACCGTGCTCACGGCGCTGGCCCGCCGAGACGGCTGGCTCCTGATCTTCGACAACATCGAAGTCGCTGCCGACCTACGTCCATGGCTCCCGGCCAGCGTCGGCGGCCATGTTCTGATCACATCCCGCAATCCGGTATGGGGAGCGATGGCCACGCCGGTGGAGATCGACGTGTTCACGCGGGACGAAGCAGTGGGGTTCCTGCAGCGCCGAATCCACGGCCTCGACGCCGAGGTGGCCGCTGAACTGGCGGACGAACTGGGCTTGCTTCCCCTGGCACTCGAACAGGCCGCCGGCTACCTCGAGGCAACTGGCACGACGACAGCCGACTACCTGACCCGCTTCCGATCCAGGCGGGCAACGATGCTTGCCCGAGGCGAGGATCTTGCTTACGGCGGCACGATCGACACCTGTTGGTCTTTGGCTTTGGAGCGGCTGCGTACTACCACGCCGGCCGCCATCCAGCTCCTTGAGCTCGCCGCCTACCTCGGCCCCGAACCGATCCCCCTGTCGTGGTTCACGCCTGACCACCTGGATGAACCACTACGGACTGTCGCCATCGACGACGACCTCGACGACGTGGTCGCAGCCATCCGCCGCTACGGGCTTGCCCGCCGTGTCGACGCCAGCATCATCCTGCACCGATTGGTGCAGGTAGTCGTCCGCACGCACCTCCCCACCGACCATGCAGCCACCACGGCCGCCCGGGCTCGGGACCTGCTTGCCGCGGCCATGCCACCCGGTGACTTCCGCGATCCGGCCGGCTGGCAGGACTGGGCGGCCCTGGCCGCCCACGTTCTGGCCGCACCCGCTCTGCATACAGGGGCTTCCGCCACCGATATCGGTGGCGGCGTGCGACGACTGTTGCTGACCACCGCCGACTACCTTCGGGGTCGCGGAGACTACCGGACCTCCCACCAACTGAATGCGCGTCTCCACCAACAGTGGGCTGCAACCCTTGGAGTTGATCATCCAGATACTCTTACCGCGGCGTCGGGTCTCGCCCGGGGGTTGGCAAATCTCGGTGATTACCGGGCGGCGCGGGTGTTGGACGAGGACACTCTCGCCCGTCGAATGCGCGTGCTCGGCAATGACCATAGGGACACCCTCCGGTCGATGAACAACCTCGCCTTCCGGCTGCATACCTTAGGTGATCTTGACGCGGCGCGGGCATTGGACGAGGACACGCTGGCACGGAAGCGCCGGCTGCTCGGGGAGGACCACCTCAGCACGCTGCTGTCCGCATCCAACCTCGCAGCTGACCTACGGGATCTCGGCAATCTCGACGCGGCGCGGGGATTGGACGAGGATACCCTGGCACGCCGCCGATGGCTTTTGGGCGATGACCACCCCGACACGCTCACGTCTGCCGCCCGTCTTGCCCTCGACCTGTCCGCCCTCGGAGAGATTCAGGCGGCCCGAGCGCTGAAGGAGGATACCCTGGCGCGCCGCCGGCGGCTATTCGGTGACGACCATCCCGATACCCTGGAGTCAGCTTCCAACCTCGCCCGCGACCTGTCCGCTCTTGGCGATCTACAGGCGGCGCGGGCGTTGGATGAGGACACCCTGGCCCGCCGACGGCGGCTGTTCGGTGACGACCATCATCACACTTTGCGATCGGCGTATGACCTCGCCCGCGACCTGTTCGCTCTTGGTGATCATTTGGCTGCGCGGGCTCTGGCCACCGACACTTTGATCCGACAGCGGCGGACGCTCGGCGATGAGCACCGCAGCACACGGGAGACTGAGGAGTTCCTCTGCAGCGTCGACCACCAGTCGCCCACGGATGGGCTCCCAGGTGGATCTTGAAGATGGATGGCATGCCACCCGCGATGCGCGGGGTTCCGGCCGGAAGGCATGTCGCGGTTCTGACCTGGGGGTCGAAAACCTTGTTTACGTGTTCTTGGTGAAGACCAGCCGCAGGCCGATGAGGGTGAGATGCGGTTCGTGGTGCGCCAGCGTCTCGCTTTCGGCGATGATGAGGGATGCAAGCCCCCCGGTGGCGATGACCACGGGTTCGGTGTCCAGCTCCTCGGCGATACGGCGTACCAGGCCGTCGACCTGGCCGACCACACCGTAGATCATCCCTGACTGCAGTGCCTCCACCGTGCTCTTCCCGATTACCGAACGTGGCGGTATGAGTTCGACTTTCCGCAGCTGTGCGGCCCGGGACGCGAGCGCGTCAAGGGCGATCTCGATGCCGGGAGCGAGTGCGCCACCGAGGAACTCACCCCGGCTGGAGACGACGTCCAGATTCGTCGACGTCCCGAAGTCGACGACGATCGCCGGCCCCCCGTACAGGTGGTGGGCTGCGAGGGTGTTCATGATGCGGTCGGCGCCGGCTTCCTTGGGATTGTCGATGAGGATCGGCACCCCGGTGCGGGTGCCCGGCTCCACCACGACCGCCGGTATCCCGCCGAACGTTCGCACCAGCATGCGGCGGATCTCGCGCAGTGCCGCCGGCACCGTGGAGCAGACCGATATTCCGTCGACGTCGTAGCCGCGGAGCAGTCCACGGAACAGCAACGACAGTTCGTCGGCGGTGGCGTTCGGGTCGGTGCGTATCCGCCAGGAATCGATGAGATCGTCGTTGTCGAAGACTCCCAGGACGGTGTTGGTGTTACCGACGTCGACCGCGAGCAGCATCAGAGATCACGATCCTGATTCGGTTGGAGATGCTGATCCAAACCTTGATCCAAACCTTGATCTAGAACGAGATCCAGAACGAGATCCAGACTCAGATCCAGACCGAGATCCAGCGCGGGTGCGGAATGGGTCAGCGCACCCACCGCCAGGAAGTCGACGCCGGTTTCGGCGACCACGCGCGCGACCTGCAGCGTCAGGCCCCCGCTGGCTTCGACCCTCACCCCGGCCGGGCGGGCGAGGGTGACCGATTCGCGCAGTTCGTCGGGGCTCATGTTGTCGCACAGGATCAGGTCCGCGCCGGCCGCCACGGCCTCGGCCACCTGGGCCTGCGTGTCGCATTCCACCTCGACCGTCAAACCGGGGAAACGTGTGCGCACCGCGGTGAACGCCGCCACCACCCCGCCCGCGGCGATCACATGATTGTCCTTCACCAGCGCGGCGTCTGCCAGCGACATACGGTGGTTGACCCCGCCGCCGCAACGTACCGCGTACTTCTCCAGGGCACGCAGCCCCGGCAGGGTCTTGCGGGTGTCGCGGATCGCTGCGCCGGTACCGTCGACCGCGTCCACCCACCGGCGGGTCGCGGTGGCAACCCCGGACAGGTGACACAGCAGATTCAGCGCGGTGCGTTCGGCGGTGAGCAGAGCGCGCACCGGGCCGGCAACGGTCAGGACGGCGTCGCCCGGGCTCACCCGATCGCCATCCGAAACGCTGATCGTGATCTTCAGGCCGCCGGCGCGTTCGGATACCGACCGCGGTGCCGGCTTGATACCGGCCACGTCATCCCGTGACCCGTACTGTTCGGTCAGCACGATCTCGAACGCCGCCGCCGCTACCGGCAGACCGGCGACCACCCCGTGCGCCCGCGAGACGATCGCGGCCCGGCCCTGGAGGTCGGGCGCCACGGTTGCGACCGAGGTCGCGTCCACCGCTCCCGCCGGGCCGTCGGCAAGATCCTCACAGACGGCCCGGCGCACGATTTCGATGATCATACCTGGATCGAGTCCGGCGGATACCAGCGCGTCGCGGATCGCAGCCGACACGGGCATCAGGCCGCGTCCGAGGCACGCCCGGCAGCGCCGCTGCCGGCACCCGCGCCTGCGCTGCGCGATGCAGTCGAACTATCCGGCGCGTCCACGTCACGTGAAGCGTTCGCCGCCTCGTAGGTCACTGACAAGCCGCCTTCCGCGTCCAGTCGGGTGAGGACGTGACCACGCCACGCCATATCGTCGGCGCTGGGAAAATCCTCTCGCCAGTGAGCGCCCCGGGTCTCCTGACGCAGCGCCGCGGCGGCGACCAGCGCGGTGGCGACCGTCCGCAGGTTGGTCATCTCCCACGCATCCGGCCCGGCTGTGACCGTGCCCCCGCCGGCCCGCCGCGATTCCCCGAGGGCGGCGAGCGTCCTGGCGGTGGTCCGCAGGCTCTCCGCGCTGCGCAGCACCCCCGCGCCGTCGGCCATCGCCCGGGCCAGGTCCGCGCGGGCCACGGGGTCGGTGAGCCCGGCCGAGCCACGTCCCACCACCGGGTCCGCGGGCCGCGCGGGGGTCGGCAGCCCACGGGCGAGGTCGGTGGCGATCCTGGCGGCGAAGACCAGCCCTTCCAGCAGACTGTTGGACGCCAACCGGTTGGCGCCGTGCACGCCTGTGCACGCGACCTCACCGCAGGCGTAGAGACCGGGGACGCTGGTGCGGCCCCAGCTGTCCGTCCGGACACCACCGCTGGCGTAGTGCGCCGCCGGGGCGACCGGGATCGGCGTACTGACCGGGTCCACTCCGGCGGCCCGACAGCGCGCGGTGATCGTCGGAAAGCGGCGCAGCAGCGTGGACCGGCCCAGCCCACGGGCATCCAGGTACAGGTGGTCGACGCCCTGGGCGGCCATCACACGTGACATCTGCTTCGCTACGACATCGCGCGGGGCGAGATCCGCCAGCGGGTGGACGCCGGCCATGACAGCGCCGCCGGTGGCGTCCACCAGCCGGGCGCCCTCGCCGCGCATGGCCTCACTGACCAGCGGCTGCTGGCCGGACACGGGGTCGCTGTGACCGGGAGCCGCATCGCCACCGGGTCCGGCCAGCCACAGCGCGGTCGGGTGGAACTGGACGAACTCCAGGTCGGTGACGATCGCTCCGGCGCGCAGGGCCAGCGCCACGCCATCGCCCGTCGACACCGGCGGGTTCGTGGTCGACGCGAAGACCTGCCCCATCCCACCGGTCGCGAGGACCACTGCGCGGGCGGTTACCGCGCCCACGCCGTCCGCTGTCCCCTCGCCGAGGACGTGCAAGGTCACCCCGGCGGCGTTGCCGTCCGCGTCCAGCAGCAGGTCGAGGACGAGCGCGTGTTCGATCACCTCGACGCCCGGATCCGCCCGTAGCGCGGCGATCAGGGCCCGCTCCACCTCCAGGCCGGTCGCATCCCCGCCGGCGTGCACGACCCGGTTGCGCAGGTGCCCACCTTCCCGGGTCAACGCGAACCCGCCCGCGGAGTCGTCACGGTCGAACGAGGCGCCGAGGTCGGCGAGTTCCCATACCCGGGCCGGGCCCTCGGTGACCAGGATCCGGACCGCATCGACGTCACACAGCCCGACCCCGGCCACGAGGGTGTCGGTCAGATGATCATCTGGAGAGTCCTCCGGGGCGAGTGCCGCGGCAATGCCACCCTGCGCCCATCGGGTCGAGCCCTCGTCCAGGCGTGCCTTGGTGACCAGCAGTACCCGACCGCCGGGTACGGCCGCGCGGGCATGCAGAACGGTGGTCAGCCCGGCGATCCCGGATCCGATCACGACGATGTCGGCCTCGCGTGCCCACCCCGGTCGGTGCGCACCAAGCTGACACGGCAGGACCGTCACGTACGAACCCGCTGCCCGGACGATGCCGGCCCGATCGACGCCTGGCCGGCCGATGCCTGGGTAGCCGATGCCAGCTGCCCTGCCGTCGGGATCGTCGGCTGGATCACCGTGTGCTGGTTCACCGTGTGCTGGTTCACCGTGTGCTGGTTCACCGTGTGCTGGATCACCGCGTGCTGGCTGACGATGTCCCCACGCAGGCTGGACGGGTCGTCCGGGATTGCCTGTGCCGGGTCGTCCCCGCGCGCGACGACCCGGTTGGCGCCGTCCACGAACAGGACCCGCGGGGCGAACCTGCGGGCGTCCGCGTCGGCCATGACCGCGTACGACAGGATGATCACCAGATCGCCGGGGTGGACGAGCCGGGCCGCGGCGCCGTTGATCCCGATGACGCCACTGCCGCGTGGGCCGGCGATCGTGTACGTCTCCAGGCGGGCACCGTTGTCGATGTCAACGATTGTGACCTGCTCGCCGGGCAGCAGGTCGGCATCCTCCAGCAGATCGACGTCGATCGTCACCGAGCCGACATAGTGCAGATCGGCCTGGGTGACAGTAGCTCGATGGATCTTCGACTTGAGCATGGTCCGGAACACGGTCAGCCGGCCTCCTCAGGCAGCGTGAGCTCGATGTTGTCGATCAGTCGGACGGTGCCGACCCGGCCTGCGACCAGCAGCAGCGCCTGGCCGCTACGCACCGGCGTCAAGTCATCGGGGCTGGCAAGGGTGAGGTAGTCGACGTCGACACCCGGTTCGGCGGCCAGGACGTTCCCGGCGGCCGCGAGCACCACGTCCGGGCCTTCGTCGGCGACGCTCACCCCGACCGCCAGCGCTCGTGACAGCGCGAGTGCGGCGCGGTGTTGATGGGTCGTCAGGTAGGAGTTGCGGCTGGACAGGGCCAGTCCATCGGGTGCCCGGACGGTTGACACCCCGACGACCTCGGTCCGAAAGGCCAGATCCCGCACCATGCGGCGGATGAGGACAAGCTGCTGGGCGTCCTTCTTGCCGAAGAAGGCCACCTGCGGACTGGTGAGGTGCAGCAGCGTCGCGACGATCGTGAGAACGCCGTCGAAGTGCCCGGGACGACGTGAGCCTTCCAGCAGATCACCGAGTGGGCCGGCGCAGACGCGGACCGCGGGTGGAGTCTCGTGCACGAGCGTCGGCGCGAAGACGACGTCGACCCCCTCGGCGGCGCAGATCTCCAGGTCCGCATCGAGCATCCGGGGGTAGCGCGAAAGATCTTCCCTCGGGCCGAACTGGAGCGGGTTGACAAAGATCGTTACGATCAACTGATCGGCACGCGCACGGGCCGCCCGGATCAGTTCGCTGTGCCCGGCGTGCAACGCCCCCATCGTCATCACGACTGCACGCGTTTCCATCGGTGCTAAGGGTGACGAATGTAGTAGCGTCTCGAGGTCGGCGCGGTTGCGTACCAGTGCTGGCTTCCCGCCGTTGGACGGTCGGGGGCGCGTCGAAGTCGTGGTTCGGGCTGTGGCCATCAGTGTCGTTCCAGTCCTCGTGGGGGTACCGGACGTCGGCAGTCAGCGTAACGCGCCCACAATCGCCCGCGCTCGCCTGTCACCCACCGCACATCGCACCCCGTCCATCTTTGTCGTGATGATCCGAAAGCTCACCTATGGATCGGTTCATCCTCGATCCTGCCCGTCGGCGGCGGAATCATCACGCCGTCCGGGCGTGGCGAGCCACCGGCGGCGTCCCTATGAGGTCGACCCGTCGATACCGGGTGCCCATCGGATGGCGGACTCGCCCTCGTCGCGAGGACGTCTACCGGCCGCTGACCGGGCGTCTGACTGGACAGGCCCTAGGCTGTGGCCAGGTAGTCGGCGAAGGACATACCGGTCAGGCGCTCGTACGCCTCGACGTAGCGGTCGCGGGTGGCCTCGACGACCGGGTCGGGCAGTTCGGGGCCGGGTGCGGAGCGGTCCCAGCCGGTGGAGATCAGATAGTCACGAATGAACTGTTTGTCAAAGGACGGCTGCGAGCGCCCTGGCTGCCAGCTGTCGACCGGCCAGAATCTGGATGAATCCGGGGTCAGAATCTCGTCGGCCAGTCGCAGGACGCCGTCGGTGTCATGGCCGAACTCGAACTTGGTGTCGGCGAGAATGATGCCGCGCTCGGCGGCGAGATCGGTCGCGCGTCCGAAGATCGTCAATGTGAGCCTCTCCAGGTCGGCGGCCACCTGGGTGCCGACGCGGGTGGCCGCGTCCGCTCGGCTGATGTTCTCGTCGTGCTCGCCGACCGGGGCTTTCGTCGACGGTGTGTATATCGGCAGCGGCAGTCTGCTGCCGTCGAGGAGTCCCGTCGGCAGGGTGTGGCCGCTGACCGAGCCGGTTCGCCGATAGTCGTTGAGTGCGCTGCCGGTCAGGTACCCGCGGGCCACGCACTCGATCGGCACCATCGACAGCCGTCGGCACAGCATCGACCGGCCGCGTAGCTGCTCGGAATAGGGCGCGAGCTCATCGGGGTACTCGTCCACGTTCGCACTGAGCAGGTGGGACGGCACGATGTCGGCGAGCTGGTCGAACCACCACAGGGAGAGTCCGGTGAGGACGGCGCCCTTGTCCGGGATGTCGGTGGGCAGCACGACGTCGAAGGCGGAGATCCGGTCGCTGGCGACCAGCAGGACCGAATCGTCGCCGACGGCGAACAGCTCCCGTACCTTGCCGGATCCCAGGTGGGTCAGCCCGGCGAACTCCTCATGCGTCAGCGGCATACCGAGACCGTATCGAGCCTCGCCGACCGTATCGAGTCGCGCCGGAACCGATGCCGGAACCGATGCCGGCGTGGGGGTCCCCGACATGCGGACTCCCTACGTGTGACCGACGATGGTGACGGTAAGTGAACGAATCATAGCCGTCCAGGTCTGGTGCGGGCATGGTCGGCCGGCATCGTCGGTGGCCCCGGGAGCGGGCATAAGGGGGATCGTGACGGAGCGACATTCATCGGTGACAGCCGTGGACGGCCGCGCCGGGCAGGACACGACACCCGCGCAGTCCGAGGGGCCGGCATGGCGTCGGGGCATCGTCCGCTGGCTGATCCTGGCGACTGGTGACCCTGCGAACGCGATCTACGGGACCATTCTCGTTGCGGCCGTCGTCGCGGCCGAGGACCCGGAGCAGACCCAGATCTATGAAGTCTTCCTGACGGTCGCCGTGACCGTCACGGTGTTCTGGCTCGCGCACGGCTACTCGCGCGTCGTCAGTGGCCGGCTCAGTACGGGCACGAAGCCGTCGCTGGGCGAGGTCCGCGGGGCATTGGCCGAGCACTGGCCGATTGTGCAGGCAGCGGTGCCGCCGATGGCGGCGCTGGGCATCGCCGCTGCGGAGGGCGCCTCGGTGGTGGGCGCCCAGCAGGCGGCGCTGTGGACGTCGGTGGTGCTGCTCGCGACCTGGGGCACCGTGGCCGGCCGGGCCTGTCAGCTGACCGGCTGGCGGCTGGTCGTGTACGCGGGCAGCAGCGCTGCGCTCGGCCTCGTGATGATCGCCTTCGAGGTCATCATCCACTAGCCGGTGTCCGCCGTCACCTGTCCGCCGTCACCTGCTGGCTGTCGTCCGCCGCGATCTTTCGAGCTTTGTCCGACTGTGAGGCTCTTTTTGATCGTACAAACCTCGAAAGTTCGGGTGAGGTCCGGCGGCACTCGGGTGAGGTCCGGGGGCACTCGTGTCAGGTCTGGAGGCGTGAGGAGCCCGAGCTGGGGATTGCGAACCGCCGGTGGGGCACGATGGCCTCTATGGCGACCAAGTCCGTGATCCCTGATGTGCTGGCGACCCGCTACGCCTCGGCCGAACTGACCAGCCTGTGGTCACCGGAGAACAAGGTCGTCCAGGAACGCCGGCTCTGGCTGGCGGTGCTGCGCGCCCAGCGGGACCTGGGCCTGGCCATCCCCGCGGGTGTGATCGAAGACTACGAGCGGGTCCTCACCGACGTCGACCTCGATTCGATCGCGCAACGGGAGCGGATCCGGCGCCATGACGTCAAGGCCCGGATCGAGGAGTTCAACGCCCTTGCCGGCCATGAGCACGTGCACAAGGGCATGACGTCGCGGGATCTCACCGAGAACGTCGAGCAGCTCCAGGTGCGCAGCTCGTTGGTGTTGATCCAGAATCGGATGGTGGCGGCGCTGGCCCGGCTCGGGCAGCTTGCCGCCGCGTACGACACGCTGGTGATGACCGGACGTAGCCACAATGTGCCCGCGCAGGCAACCACGCTCGGCAAGCGCTTCGCGTCCGCCGGTCAGGAGCTGCTCGTCGCGTTCGAGCGGGTCGAGGAGCTGCTCGCCCGCTACCCGCTGCGTGGGATGAAGGGTCCGGTCGGGACCGGCCAGGACATGCTCGACCTGCTGGACGCGGATCCGGCGAAACTGGCCGAGCTGGAACGGCGGATCGCGGAGTTCCTCGGCTTCGGACGGGTGCTGACCAACGTCGGCCAGGTCTACCCACGGTCGCTGGACTTCGACGTCCTCACCGCGTTGGCGCAGGCTGCGGCGGCGCCGGCGAGCCTCGCGGTGACCATCCGACTGATGGCCGGCCATGAACTGGCCACCGAGGGCTTCGCCGCGGGCCAGGTGGGCTCGTCGGCGATGCCACACAAGATGAACACGCGTTCGTGTGAGCGGGTCGGCGGCCTGGCCGTGGTGCTGCGCGGATTCGCGACCATGACCGGTGAACTCGCCGGGAACCAGTGGAACGAGGGGGATGTGTCCTGCTCGGTTGTGCGCAGGGTGGCGCTCCCAGGCGCCTTCTTCGCCGCCGACGGACTCTACGAGACGTTCCTGACGATCCTGGACGACTTCGGGGCCTACCCGGCAGTGATCGCCCGCGAGTTGGACCGCAACCTGCCGTTCCTGGCCACGACCAAGGTCCTGATGGCGGCGGTGCGCCGCGGGGTCGGGCGGGAAACCGCCCACGAGGTCATCCGCGAGCATGCCGTCGCGGTCGCCCTGGCGATGCGGGAGAAGGGCGCCGACCACAACGATCTGATGAAGCGGCTCGCCGGTGACGAACGGCTGGGACTGGACGCCGTCGCGTTGTCGTCCGTGCTGGCCGAGCCACTCGCGTTCACGGGCGCCGCCCGCGCGCAGGTCGCGGATTTCCACGCCAGGGTGGAGGACGTCGTGCGTCGCTACCCCGACGCCGCGGCATACGTCCCCGCGCCCATCCTGTGACGAGCCTGGGACAAGCCGTCAGGCCGGCGGGAGTATCTCGGCGAGGCCCTCGGCTGCGGCCTTCTCGAAGTCGTCCTTGAACGCGGTGAGCAGGACGCGCAGGTCCGGATCGTTCAGAGCCAGGATCTGGGTGGCCAGCACGGCCGCGTTCGTGGAGTTGTTCAGTCCGACCGTGGCCACGGGCACGCCGGGCGGCATCTGCGCGATGGCGAGCAGGGCGTCCATACCGTCCAGCGCCCCGCCCGAAATCGGGACGCCGATCACCGGCAGCGTCGTGAGCGCGGCGACCGCGCCGGGCAGGGCGGCGGCGAGCCCGGCGCCGGCGATGACAACCGCGATCCCGCGGGTCGGCAGCTCACCCACGTACCGGGCCAGGGCATGAGGGGCACGGTGAGCGGACAGCGAGACCTGTTCGTAGGGGACGCCGAAACGTTCCAGCGTCGCGCCGGCCTTGCTCATCGTCTGTGCGTCGGACGGGGAGCCGAACACGATGGCCACCTTGGGCGGCAACGTGGTTGAGCCGGTCTGGTCGGTCGCGTTCATACCTGCTCGTTCACTCACTTTCTCGGTACGTCGTGAGGGCCTGTCCCGGCTACAAAGGTCGTGCGATCATGGTTTTTGTCGCACGACCGGAGGCCCGTAGGGGCCCAGCCGCGACGGGTCCCCGATGTCGGTCCGGTAGTGCGCGCCAGCCAGGGAGATTCGGCTGACGGCCTCGTAGGCCGATCCTCTCGCAGCCTCCAGATGCGGGCCGCTGGCGGTGACGCACAGCACGCGGCCCCCGGACGACACGATCCTGCCATCGGCGTCCCGGCGGGTTCCGGCATGCAGGATATCCACCCCGGTGAGGGCTCCGGCGGCGTCGAGACCGATGATCGGATCGCCGAGCCGCGGCGCCTGCGGATAACCGGCCGCCGCGACCACGACCGTGACGGCAGCACCGGACCGCCACACCGGCGCCCGGTAGCCGGACAGGACATCGGTCAACGGGGTGGCCAGCAGGGCGAGGATCGCCTGTACCTCGGGGTCACCGAACCGGACGTTGAACTCGACGACCCGCACACCGCGGGAGGTCAGGGCAAGGCCGGCGTACAGCAGGCCGCAGAAGGGGGTGCCGCGACGGGCCATCTCGTCCACGGTGGGCTGGATCACAGTCCGCACGACCTGGGCGGACAACCCGCGCGGCGCCCACGGCAGTGGGGTGTAGGCGCCCATCCCGCCGGTGTTCGGTCCGGAATCGCCGTCCCCGACCCTCTTGTGGTCCTGGGCGGGTAGCAGCGGAATGACGGCCCCGGTTTCGGTCACGATCGCGAACAGGGAGACCTCGGGCCCGTCCAGATATTCCTCGATCACGACCCGGTCATCGGGGTTGCGCAGGCATGCGCGTACCGCCGCCACCGCGCTGCGCCGGTCGGTCGTGACGGTCACTCCCTTGCCGCCGGCGAGACCGTCGTACTTGACGACGTAGGGCGGACCGAACTCGTCGAGGTCGGCGAGGGCCGGTTCGACCTCGATGTGATCACGCGACGCCGCGGTGGGGACCCCGGCGGCGTGCATCATGTTCTTGGCAAATGCCTTGCTGCCCTCCAACCGCGCGGCCGCGGCGGTCGGCCCGAAGCAGCGCAGGCCCCGGACCCGCAGTTCGTCGGCGGCGCCGGCAACCAGGGGTACCTCCGGCCCGATGATGGTCAGATCCGCCTGGACGGCCTCGGCCAGGTCGGCCACAGCATCGGGGTCGGCGACATCGAGTGGACGCGGCTGTGCCAGCTGCGCGGTGCCGGCGTTACCGGGGGCGCAGACCAACGCGCCCACGGCCGGGTCGCGCGACAGCGCCCGGCACAACGCGTGCTCCCGGCCTCCCGAACCGACGACGAGGACCTTCACCTCGCCACCCGCCACCGCCCGGTCGGCCGGCAGCGGGTCGTGACCGCGTCGCGGTCGGTGGGTGGGGGCACGCGGTACAGGGTAGCGCCCGTGCCGACCACCTCATCCGGACGCGTGAACCCGTCCGGATGCGCGAACGGACCGGGCTGCCACCGGCGCTACAGGCTGATGCCGGCATTCCACAGCAGGTGCGCCATGGCGTAGACGAGCTGATGGGCGCACCGCCGGGCGTCGACTTCCGCCATGGACCCGATAACGGTGTGAACGTCGACCGGCCAGACCCGGACGTCGCGGCCGAGGACGGCCTGCGGACCGGGGTCCTCGCGGCTTTCGAAGGTCTGTCCGGAGGCGTCCACGAACAGGTGCAGGGAGCGGCCGGTGTACGGGAAACTCTGGTTGCGCCAGTAGAGCACCGGCCAGGCTCGTGGCGGGGTGCGCCGGCCACGTCGAGGCGTCGCGGCATCGGCGGGTTGATCCGGGGGTTGATCCGGTTGCCGGTCTGCGACCACCCGGATCGCCAAGGTCGGGGTGAGGCCCTCGGTCGCGCAGATGGCGAGAAACTCCGCGATCTGCGCGACCGTATAGGTGGCGATGGCGTCCGCGCGCTCCTTGCGTTGTTCCTCGACTTCGTTGGCGCTGCGGACGGCGTGACTGCCGCGGCTGAGCACCTCGGGCAGGGTGGCCGGAAGCAGGTCACCGATGGGTGAGAACCCGACGGGCCAGGCGCGTACACCGACGACCGGATTCGCGATCTGTGACTGGAGAATGATGTTGGTACGCAACGCCGGTGTCCAGTGAACCGTGAGGGGACCGACCCGGCTGTCGGGTCTGCGATCGGCTGGTGGAGTCGCGACGGGCGGCGTGTCGTCCGGTGAGCCGCCGTCGAGTTGCGCCACCGCAGGCAGGGGGGCGTCAGGCAGATTCAGGGTGGTCAGACCTCTCCCAGGCTGGTCTCCGACCGGCGTCGGCGTCGGCGGCGCGACCGGCGGTGCTGATGCGGGTCTGTCGGATGGATGCGGCGAAGCGGCCGACCGGGCCGACGGCGGCGTGATGCTCTTTTCTTCGTGCCGCCGGTGGCCGGCGGAAGCGTGCTCCGATGCCAGGTCGTCCGCCGTGCCGGTGCTCCGGCCGGAGCCTTCGGCACGCACGGATCGGGCGGCGACAGCGGCCACCGTGACACCCCCGTCCCGATTGACTACTCCTGTTACCGGAACAGCCTCCACAGTAACTCTTGGTAATGCAAGTAGGATCTTTATTTAGACGATCAATCGTGTCGCGAACGTGGACCGACGGCCACTCGTCGCGATCATCCAGGGCGCATCAGGGGATTCCAAGCCCTCTGGGCGCGGGAAACGATCGTGATCGTCGTTGTGACTGACGGGTGCGCGCAGCAGTGTCCGCACGCATCGGGCAGGCATGATCCATGCCCCTTCGATCTTGATCGATATCACGCTGTGCTGCCCGCGCGCCCGCTCCGCCCCGCGGGCCAGGTAACCTCGCCCGGTGCCTGCGCTCGTGCTGATCGGTGCCCAGTGGGGCGATGAAGGCAAGGGAAAGGCGACCGACCTGCTTGGCGGGGCGGTCGACTTCGTGGTCCGTTACCAGGGCGGTAACAATGCCGGACACACGGTTGTCATCGGCGAGGAAAGTTACGCTCTGCATCTGATCCCAAGCGGCGTGCTACGTGCCGACTGTGTGCCCGTGATCGGTAACGGTGTAGTGATCGATCCAGGGGTTCTTCTCGGTGAGATGGATGGGCTGACCGCCCGTGGCATCGATGTATCTCGTTTGTTGATCAGCGCGAACGCCCATCTGATCATGCCTCATCATCGCGCGCTCGATAAGGTGACGGAGCGTTACCTTGGCAAGGCCCGGATCGGGACGACCGGCCGTGGGATAGGTCCGACCTATGGTGACAAGATCGCCCGGACCGGGATCCGCGTCCAGGACCTTCTTGACCCCGGGATCTTCCGGGCCAAGCTGGAGCTGGCGCTGCGGGACAAGAACCAGATCCTGACCAAGATCTATAATCGGCGGGCACTTGACACAGACGCCATCGTCGAGGAGTACGCCGGATACGCTCGCCTGCTCGGACCGCACATCGCCGACACCGGGCTCGTCCTCGACCAGGCGTTACGGGCCGGCAAGGTCGTCCTGCTGGAGGGTTCGCAGGGCACCCTGCTCGATGTCGACCATGGGACCTACCCGTTCGTCACCTCGTCGAACCCGACAGCGGGCGGGGCCGCGACCGGCTCGGGTATCGGCCCGACCCGGATCACGCGGGTGATCGGTATCTGCAAGGCGTACACGACCCGGGTCGGCTCCGGTCCGTTTCCGACCGAGCTGACCGACAAGGTCGGCGACGAGCTGCGCGCCGTCGGTGGCGAGTTCGGTGTCACCACCGGTCGTGCTCGACGCACGGGCTGGTTTGATGCGGTGATCGCCCGCTACGCCGTGCGTGTGAACGGGTTGACTGATGTTTTTCTTACCAAACTGGATGTATTGTCCGGATTTGATCGTGTTCCGGTATGTGTCGGATATGACGTGCACGGTGTCCGCCACGATGACATGCCCATGACCCAGACCGAGTTTCATCACGCCAAGCCGATCTATGAGGAACTGCCGGGCTGGGGCGACGACATCTCGGGCGCCACGTCGTTCGATCAACTCCCGCCGGCTGCTCGTGACTACGTGAAGGCGGTCGAGGAACTGGCCGGAGCGCCGGTGTCAGCGGTCGGCGTCGGCCCCGGCCGGGATCAGACGATCTCCATTCGCGATCTTCTCTGAGATCATCGTGATTGGGGTACCCGGTGATGCGGCGGTTGACAGGCGGCGCCCGTATGATGGTCGACATCCTGGGCCGCCTTCCTTCCAACTGGTTGTGGACATGGCATGCTCAGGTTCGGCCAGCTACCCAGGGTGATTTTGCCCGTGTGCAGGATGGCTCGTGCGCCAGGTACTGGTGCCGGTGTTGGAATGTTCTGTAATGCCTTTCGTCCGTATCGTGGAGGTACGCAATGAAGCGTTTCGCGCTGATCGCCCTGCTGGCCGCTCTTGCCGGCGGCGGTTTCCTCATTCGCCGGCGGGGCAAGCAGGACGTCTGAAACCTGCCGGGCGCGCGATCATGACGGGTCATGCACGCTGGGTGGCCTGACCGAACCCGGGTGATCGCGCTCCACGGCCGGCACTGCGGTCGCGCTGTCGACCAACTGATCGGCGGTCAGTTGGTCGATGGCTGATGTCGCGTGCCCCGCCTGCCCCGGTGCGTCTCGGTGTGCGTGGCTGACCACTGGTTCGGCTCGCAGCCGTGACCGTCCCGGCGCGGTGCACGATCCGAAGACAGTCGTCATTCGGTATTATTTTCCAGCTGTTTCGCTTTGTATACCAATGCACATGAAATGCACATACTGCTACCGCGGTATCGCGTCCCTATTGTCAGATGAGTCTGGCTATACTCTGCTCCGTGCATCGGTATGACATGGACAGCGAGATTCTGGCCCAAGCGGTCGTCGACTATGCGCGGGAGCGTCTTCGTCTGCATCCGGTCCCGCTGGACGGGTCTCGGTCACACGCGGATCTGGCCGCCACCGCGGGAGCGACGATAACCGCCGACGGTATGGGCGGCGTCGAGGTACTCGACCTTTTCGACAAAGTCCTCTCCAGGGCCTGCATTTCGGTCGATCATCCGCGCAACCTTTCGTTCATACCGGCGGCTCCCACCAAGGCCGCAATCCTGTTCGACCTCGTCGTCGGGGCCTCGTCGGTATATGCGGGCAGCTGGTTGGAGGGCGCCGGTGCGGTCTACGCGGAGAACCAGGCGTTGCGCTGGGTGTCCGATCTGGCGGGTTTCCCGCCCCAGGCGGGTGGTGTCTTCGTCCAAGGGGGGACGGTCGGCAACCTTTCCGCCCTGGTCGCAGCGAGACACGTGGCGCAGCAGGCCGGGCGGCAGGCGGCGGGTTCCGGGACCGAACCCACGACCTGGCGTGTCGTCTGCGGTTCCGAAGCGCACTCCTCGGTTGAGACCGCCGCCCGAATCATGGGCGTCGATGTTCTGGTTGTGGCGACGGACCCGGACGGACGGCTCACCGGTCCTGCGCTGGGCGCCGCGTTGGACGCCGCCGGTACCGCCGTGTCCGACACGGTCTTCGCCGTCGTGGCAACAGCCGGTACCACGCAGTTCGGCATTGTCGATGATATTCGCGGCATTGTCGACGTGGCCCGTGAACGCGGTATCTGGGTACACGTCGACGGCGCCTACGGACTGGCCGCACTGGCTGCGGAATCAGTCCGTCATCTTTTTACCGGCGTGGCGGATGTCGACTCCTTCATCGTTGATCCGCACAAATGGTTGTTCGCACCGTTCGATGCCTGCGCGCTGATCTACCGGGAACCGGCGCTGGCCCGCGCGGCACATGCGCAGAAAGCGGGTTACCTCGAGGTGCTGGAGTCCCCGGACGCCTGGAATCCCGCGGACTACGCGATCGGCCTGTCCCGGCGCGCGCGCGGTCTGCCCTTCTGGTTCTCCCTCGCCGTGCACGGGACCCGTGCCTACAGCGCCGCCGTGGAGAAGTCCCTGGCCACCGCCCGTGCCGCGGCCGACCAGATCCGGGCGCTGCCCTACGTCGAGCTTGTGCGCGAACCGCAGCTCTCCGTGGTTGTCCTGCGGCGCCTGAACTGGGCGCCGGAGATGTACTACGAGTGGACGGAGAAGCTGCTGCAGTCGGGTTTTGCGTTTGTCACCCCGACCGTCCACGAGGGAGAGACGGTGACCCGCTTCGCGATCGTCAACCCGTGCACCGAACCAGCGGACATCGCAGCGATCCTGGAGACCATGGCCTGAGCCGGCCTGAGCCGGGGGTCCGTTCCCCCCGGCAGGCGCACAGTACGCTGTCAGGTAGGACTCAGGCCTGCCGCCCAGGTTCGCAGGAGGTACGTCATGACCGCGGAGATGGTCGCCCCTGCGTGGTCATGGTCACGGCGCCCTTCGCAGCAGAGATCGACCTCCGGCAGATCTGATACCCGTCCATCGCGAGCGTCCTGCCAGCGCTGAGACGAGAACTGAGACCGGAATTGAGACCAGATGATCCACGGGCAGTTTCGGGCCGTGTGCCTGCCCGTGCAACCAGCCTGGTCAGAGCGGTGGAGGTGGGATTTGAACCCACGGAGGGGTTGCCCCCTCACACGCTTTCGAGGCGTGCGCCCTCGGCCACTAGGCGACTCCACCGCTCGCTAGCTTACTGGACGCAGCGGCTATGCCGGCGGGTACCCACCAGCGGGTACCGATCCGACGGACCCGACCGACCCGCGCATACCGCTGACGTCAGCGAAATCCATCCGATTGATCATTAACCGGATGCTCGTCGCGGGATGCGGCGGGCGGCGAAGAAGTCCGTGAGAAGGCGTGCGCACTCCTGTTCCCGCACGCCTGTGATCACCTCTGGACGATGGTTGAGACGCGGGTCGCGGACGGCGTCCCACAGCGACCCGACCGCACCTGCCTTCGGGTCGTGCGTCCCGTAGACCAACCGATCGACCCGGGCGAGGACGAGCGCGCCCGCGCACATCGTGCACGGTTCCAGGGTGACGACCAGCGTCGCTCCGGACAGCCGCCACGAGCCGGTGGCCGCCGCCGCGGCACGGAGCGCGACCACCTCCGCGTGAGCGGTCGGGTCCTGGTCGGCCTCGCGGGCGTTACGGCCCCGGCCGATGATCTTTCCGTCCGGGCCGGCCACCACGGCACCCACCGGAACGTCCCCGGTGGCCGACGTCCGCCCGGCTTCCTCCAGCGCGGCGCCCATCAGGTCGGCGAACCGGGCCGCGTCGCCGCGCATGGCCGTCATGTCAGCTCCCGATCTCGTCCAGGATGTCCGCGCAGCCGGCGCGTTCGCTGATCGCGGCTGCAACGTCCCCGGGCAGGAGGCCCTCCTCCGTGATCAGCTCGAGGAGGGCCTCCGCGTCGGTGCCGACGTCTGCAAGCAGCTCGATGTCGCCTGCCGGTGTCGCGCCTGCGAGCAGGTCCTCGGATTCGTCGTCGATGTCGGTGCTGCCCGGCGGCGGCAGCGCGGCCGCGAACAGCCGGTCGGCCAGGGCCGAGGTGAACAACACCCGGTGGTCGGACAGGAAGACCCGGGGATCACCGGCGTCACCGTCCACCCGAACGATACCCAGGTACTCGTCGTCCTCCTCGATGAAGGCGATGACGAGTTCTGTCGAGATGTCACGCATCAGATCCGTGAGCCCGTCAAGGTCTTCGGCGTCGTCAAGACTGATCTCGTGTGCGGTCCATCGGCCGCGCTCGCGGCCGATGGCACTTGCTCTCCGGGTCACCGAGCTCCCTCACATCCGTGTATCGCGTCCATACCCACCTCAGAACCCAACCTCAAGAACCCAACCTCAGAATCGGTCGTGAGCTGTGCCACCGGTGATCCACCGGCCCTGCGTCCGGGTGCGGAGCCCAGCCGCGGGCGGTCGTCCGCGTCGTCGGCGGTGCCCGGTCGGGGCATGACGCGACCGGCCCACGGCCGTAATGGCTTTAGAGCGACC
>NZ_CAUVXG010000062.1:2669-27182 GCF_963555885.1 Protofrankia sp. Cr2 | reverse complement strand
TGCCGGCCGTCTCAGAGCCCGCGGCCATCCCGGAGCCTGCGGTGGCGCCGGAGCCGTCTGCCGGGCCGGCGGCACGGTTTCCCGTCGAACTCGTCCCGTTGCCCGCGATCGACACGATCGAACAGCCGTATGCGAGCGATCCGGTTGCCATTGTCGTCAATCGCGGTGACCAGGCGGGCGAAGCGTTCGCGCTGGGGCTTGAGAAGGCCGGTTGGACGGTGGTACGGGCGAACCTCCCGCTTCCCGGCGGGGCGGCGACGCCCGAGTCCACCTGGGACGGTGAGGCTGCGCAGCGGCGGCTCACCGAGGCACTGGACGCGGCGGGCCGGCTCGATCTCTGTCTCGTCCCGCTGGTGGGCAGCGACGTGTGGGATCACAGCGTCCGCGAGCTCGCCGACGCCGTCCTGGTGGCCCGGCACGCCTGCGGACCGCTTGCCGCCGGCGCCCGGTCCGGTAGCCGCGCCGGCTTTGTGACCGTCACCCGGATCGACGGCGGTCTCGGTCACCGTGGCGAACGCCAGGCAGCCCAGGCGCTGGTCGGCGGGGTCGGCGGAGTGGTCAAGACACTCGCGCACGAGGAGCCGTCCATCTTCTGCCGCGCGCTGGACATCCATCCGGGACTCGCCGTCGACGACGCCGTCGCCGTGCTCCTGGACGAGATACGGGACGCGGCGCTGGACATCACCGAGGTGGGTGTCGACAGCTCGCGTGGCCGCTGGACCATCGTCCCGGGACCCTACGGGTCTGTTGGCGGGCACCCCGGGTCGCCATCGGTGTCGCCTGCTGACGGGTCCTCCGCCGGCGGTGCGGCCACGGTCGGCGGCGACGACGTCTTCGTGGTGACCGGCGGCGGGCGTGGGGTTACCGCGACCTGCATCCGGGCGCTCGGCGCGAGCAGTCAGGGGACCTTCCTGCTCCTCGGGCGCACCGCCCTGGCGGGGGAGCCGGCATGGGCCGCCGGCGTGGCCGACGGTGATCTCAAGCCGGCCGCGATCGCGGCCCTGGTAGCCGGCGGCGGCAAGCCGCCGACGCCGCGGGAGGTCGAGGCGGCCTTCCGCGAGGTCGAGGCCCAACGGGAGATCCGTTCCACGCTCGACGCGCTGACCGCGGCCGGGGCCGGGGCCAGCTACATCCAGGTGGACGTGGGTGACGCCGAAGCCGTGCGGGCAGCGTTGTCGCAGCATCGCGAGCGGGTGACCGGCGTGGTGCACGGCGCGGGCACACTGTCCGACGGGCTGCTGCGGACCAAGACCGCCGAGGATGTGCGCCGGGTCTTCACCCCGAAGCTCGCAGGCCTGCGCAACGTCCTCGACGCGCTCGGGGACGCGCCGGTAGGCCATGTCGTCCTGTTCACCTCCGTGGCGGGACTGTTCGGCAATGCCGGTCAGGCCGACTACGCGGCCGCGAACGAGGCCCTGTGCCGGGTCGCGGCCAGCCTCAAGCGCGAACACCCTGACCGGCACGTCACGGCCATCGACTGGGGCGCGTGGGACGGCGGGATGGTCGCGGCCGACCTGCGTGCGGTGTTCCGTGCGCGCGGCGTCGAGCTGCTGGCGCCGGACGCCGGCGCACGGATGTTCGTGGCGGAGTTCACCGCCGGCCACCGCGACGACGCCTGCGTACTGATCGGTTCCCCGAAAGGGCTCAGCGCCACGTCCGGCCCGCGCCCGGCTCGGGCCTTCACTGCCCGCCGTGACCTGATCGGGATCGAGGGCACCGAGGTGCTCCAGGATCACCGCATCGACGCCTTCCCCGTCCTGCCGGCCACGTTCGGCCTCGGCTGGCTGGTGAACGTGCTGGAACGGGCGCATCCGGGGCTGCGAGTGGTCGAGGTCCGCGGCTTCGAGGTGCACAAGGGCATCGTGTTCGACGGGACCCAGGGCCGTGAGTACCAGGTCGAGGTACCGCTGGCCGAAACCGTGGACGGTCGGCTCGTGGTGCGCGCGAGCGTGCGCGGCGTGGCCGCTACCGGCCGGCCGGTCTCACATTACGTCGGTACGTTCGTGCTGGCCGAGCAGGTTGACCCGGCACCGCCCGGGGTTGCTGGAGCGGGCGGGACGATCGGTCATGATTCGCAGTCCGGTCCGGAGGACGGCCTGGCGATCTACACCGAGGGCATCCTGTTCCACGGCCCGTCCCTACAGGGAATCCGGCGGATCCTGCAGCGCCGTGATGACCGGGTCGTGCTGGAATGCCGGTTGGCCGACCAGGTCGTGGCCGGCGGCGCGTTCGCCGGTGCGTTGCACAGCCCGGTTCTGGCCGATGTCCTCCTGCACGGACCGTCGGTCCTGGGCAGGTGGCTGACGGGCCAGGCATGCCTGCCGCTGGCGGTGGGGCGGATCGAGTACTTCGCCCAGCTTCCTGACGGGGATCGGTTCATCGTCGTCCTGGACGACATCCGGTCGACGGCATCCTCCCTGACGGTGACGGTGACCGCATGCGATCCCGGGGGTCGTGTCCTGCAGCGCCTGACCGATGTCTCGATGATCGGAACTCCCGACATGGCGGCGAAGTTCGCCGAGGCCGTGCGTTCCCGCCAGGCGGGGGAGACGGCGTGAGGGTCCACCCTGGTCGCCGCAGGCATGGCCCGACCGGCTCAATGACGTGGACGGAGAGCACGCGATGACAGCGGATCAGGCCGGGGACCTTGACTGCCTGGAGTTCGACGGGGAGGCCTTCGACCCCACCCGTTGGCTGTACTCCGCACCGCCGGAGGCGCCGAGGCAGGTATCGGCCGAAGGCGGTGGGAGGCTGTTTTCCCCACCGCCGGAGGCGCTGAGGCAGGTATCCGTCGAAGGCGGTGGGAGGCTGTTTTCCCCACCGCCGGAGGCGCTGAGGCAGGTATCGGCGACGGCGCTCGTCGGGGAGGTGCGGGCCGTGGTCGTGGCCGCGCACCGCAGCGCCCTGCGGGCCCAGGCGAACCTGCAGAGCGCAATGATCGCTGCGTTCGGCGCCACCGGCCAGGCGAGCCAGGCGAGCCATGCGGGCCAGGCGGGCCAGGCGGGCCAGGCGGACCCGGCCACCGGTCATGTCGAGATCCCACCGGTGGCGCCCGGGCCGGCCGTGACTCAGCCGGTGACGGTCGGGCGGTTCGAGATCGTGGACGGTCAACCGTTTGCGGTCGCACACGGTGCCCATCGGGTCGTCGCAGGCGAACCGGTGACTGCCGAGGCAGCGTTCAAGCCGCTGGCACGCAGCGACCGTACCCAGCTGGCCGGCGCTGATCTCGCCCGGCTGGTCGAGGGGTCGATCGCCGGGGTGTTCGGTGCCGCCTATGACCAGGACGGCGCCAACCCGTCGATCCGACTCGCGCCGGCCGGCGACCCCCTGCTGAGCCGGGTGGACGACATCGCGCTGCGGGGCGGCGCCTGGGGCAGGGGCGAGCTGCGTGCCACGCTGCGGCCCGACGTGGCCGCCCGGGCCGGTTCGGCGCCGGCGGCGGCGCGGGCGGTGCTGCTGGCCGAGGCGACCGCGCAGGCCGCCCAGGTGTTCGCGATGTACCTGGGCCTGCACCTCTGCCTTGCCGACGCCACGTTCGTGCGCGGTCGCCCGGACGGGCGGGGCGAACCGGACCGGTGCCGGGTCGACCTCGAAGAAGACGCCGGGACCAGCGCGGAGCACGAGATCGTGCTGGCGGTCACGGCCGTCGATCTCGTCCCGCGTCCGTGGCTGTCCGTCGACGCCGAGATCCGGGCCGGGGGCGAGGTCGTTGCCCGGCTGTGGGATGTGACGCTCGGCATCCGGGAGAAGCCCGGCGCCCCGGTAGGGCCGGGCGTCGGGGGGATCGTCCCGGTGTTTCTCGGGCGCAAGAACAGGTTTGGCGAGCGGATGATGCTCAACGAGCTCCACATGGCCCACTGCTCCAAGGGCGACCAGGATGTGGCGCTGGGGCCGGAGTTCGCCCGGTACCGCGACACCCGGGCGACCCGCCTACCCGACGGTGGCCTGCGCCTGGTCGACCGGATCGTCACAGTCGACGGGGAGCGGGGGAACCCGCGCCCGGGCTCCAGCCATGAGACCGAGTACGACTCTCCCGCCGATGCCTGGTACTACCAGGAATCGGCGAACGCGTCGATGCCGAACTGCGTGTACATGGAAACCTCGCTGCAGTCGGCGCTGATACTCGGCTACTACCTGGGTGCGACCCTGCCGGCGCTGGAGGGCGACCACAGCCTGCGCAACCTCGGTGGTACCGCCACGCTGCTGCGCGAGGTCGAGCTGCGGGACACGACCCTGCGGCAGCACTCGACGTTGTTGTCCACGACGCCCATGCCCGGATCGGTCCTGCAGGACTTCGGATACCTGTTCTCCGTGGACGGCGAGCCCGTCTACAAAGGTGAGTCGATGTTCGGGTACTTCAGTGCGGCGGCTCTTGCCCGCCAGAGCGGGCTCGATGCCGGCCGCCTCGTCCCGACATGGCTGGAGCAGCAGGAACGCCGTCCGGCGGTCCGGACGATCAACATCGCCGGCCGCCGGGCCGACCGGTCGGCGCCGTTGTGCTCGCAGGGCTATCTCGCGCTTCTCGACGACGTCGACGTGGTCGACGACGGTGGCCGGTACGGCCGGGGATACCTGCGGGCGGTCCGCGCGATCGATCCCGCGGACTGGTTCTTCGAACGCCACTTCTTTCGGGACCCGGTCATTCCCGGCTCCCTCGGTGTGGAGGCTGTGATTACGGCGATGCAGGAATGGGTGGTCGACGGCGGTCACGCCGACGGCCTGGTCCGGCCGGGGTTCGTGCTGCCGGTCGGATTGCCCATGACCTGGAAGTACCGGGGTCAGATTCTGCCGACGGACGCCGCGACAACCCTTGAGGTCCACATAAAGGCCGTCGAGCGTAAGCCGGGCCGGATACGGGTTATCGCGGACGCGAGTGTCTGGAAGCCGACCATGCGTATTTATGAGCTGACCGATATCGCCGTTGAACTGCGGGAGGAAGGGGCGCTGCCATGGTGACCACGCCGGCCGGTCTGCCGGCCTTTGCCGGTGTCGGCTCTGCGGGCGCCGGTTCTGCGGGCGCCGGTTCTGCCGCGGGTCCGGCCCGCACCGCGGCCGACGTCTACGAGGTGCTGACCACCCTCGAACGGCCGTGTTTCGTCATCCGGGATGCCAGCGGAATCGCCGCGGTCAACGACGAGCGGCTGATCGGCGCCGGTGCGCAGGTGCTGGCGGCGGTCCCGCCGTTGGCGCCCGACCGGCTGGGGTCGCCGGATTTCCCGCGCGACCACGGTGTGCGCCATCCGTACATGGCCGGTGCGATGGCGAACGGGATCGCCTCGGCGGCGATGGTCGCCGCGTTGGCCCGGGACGGGTTTCTCGCGTCCTTCGGCGCGGCCGGGGTGCCCCACGCCCGGGTGGACGAGGCGTTGACGACGATCCGGCGTAACGCGCCCGGGCTGCCCTTCGCGTGCAACCTCATCCACAGCCCGAACGAGCTGGCCATGGAGCGGGACGTGGTCGACCTGTGCCTGCGCCACCAGGTGCGCTGCGTTGAGGCGTCGGCCTTCCTCGACCTCACCCCACAGGTGGTGCGCTATCGGCTGGCCGGGCTGACCCGGGACGGGGCCGGGCGGGTCCAGGTCGGCAACCGGCTGGTCGCCAAGATCTCCCGGGCCGAGGTGGCCGAGCGCTTCCTGCGTCCGGCGCCGGAGTCGATGGTCCGCGGGCTGGTCGAGGCCGGTCTGGTCACGGCGGAACAGGCTGACCTTGCGCGCGGGGTACCCATCGCTGACGACGTCACCGCGGAGGCCGACTCCGGCGGACACACCGACCGCCGGCCGCTGACCGTCCTCCTTCCCGAGATCATCGCCTTGCGTGATCGCATCGGCCGTGAGCTGGGGTCCGGGCGCACGGTCCGGGTCGGTGCGGCCGGCGGGATCGGCACGCCGGCCGCGGCGGCGGCGGCGTTCGCACTCGGCGCGGCCTATGTGGTGACGGGGTCGATCAACCAGGCATCGGTCGAGGCATCCCAGTCGGAGGCGACAAAGCGGCTGCTGGCCGGTGCCGGCACCGCCGACTGCGCGATGGCCCCGTCCGCGGACATGTTCGAGATGGGTGTCGAGGTGCAGGTCCTGCAGCGCGGCACCATGTTCGCGTCCAAGGCCAGGCGGCTCTATGAGGTCTATCGGGCGCACGAGAGCATCGAGGCGATCGCGGACGCTGAGCGGGACGCCCTGGAACGCAAGATTTTCCTCCGGCCGTTGGAGGACGTCTGGGCCGATACAGTGCGCTTCTTCACCGAGCGTGATCCGGACCAGATCGCTCGCGCGGCCGACAACCCGAAGCGGCGGATGGCCCTGGTCTTCCGCTGGTACCTCGGCCTGTCCTCGGGCTGGAGCATCGCCGGCGAGACAGGCCGGGTCGCGGACTACCAGATCTGGTGCGGTCCGGCGATGGGTGCCTTCAACAGCTGGGTCACCGGGACCTATCTGGCCTCGGTTGCGAACAGGCGGGTGGCTGACATCGCCGCGCAGATGATGCGTGGCGCCGCGTTCACGAGTCGGGTCAACCACCTGCGCCTTGCCGGCGTGCGCCTGCCTGCGCGCTGCGCCACGTACATCCCGTCTCCGCCGCGGAGTGACACCGCGGGCGAACACGATCGGTGGGAGAGATCATGACAGTGACCCTGTCCGAACGGCACGGCACGCAGACCCGCGGCCCGTCATGGCTGGTCTGTGGCGGTTGCCGGGCGATCGTCTATGCAAAGAAGTTCACCCGCGCGCTGCGGGTCTGCGCGGAATGCGGCTGGCACGCCCCGCTGACCGCTCATGAACGCCTGACGATGCTGCTGGATCCCGACAGTGTGAATCTGTTGGAAGCGGTCGTGTCCGACAACGATCCGCTGCAGTTCGTCGACAGCCGTCCCTACGTCGAGCGACTTCGGGAGGCGCGCGCGGCCACCGGGCTCGACGAGGCGGTCGTCTGCGCCCGCGGCCGCGTCGACGGTAACCCGGTGGTCGTCGCCGCCATGGATTTCCGGTTCATGGGCGGCAGCCTCGGCGCGGCGGTCGGTGAGGCCATCACCCAGGCAGCCGAGATCGCGCTGCGGGAGCGGACCCCGCTGCTGCTGGTGACCGCCTCCGGCGGCGCCCGTATGCAGGAGGGTGTCCTGTCCCTCATGCAGATGGCCAAGACCAGCCAGGCGCTCGGGCAGCTCGACGAGGCGGGGATCCTCACCCTGTCGCTCATCACCGACCCCACCTTCGGTGGTGTCGCCGCATCCTTCGCGACGCTGGCCGACATCATCATCGCCGAACCGGGCGCGCGGCTGGGTTTCGCCGGTCAGCGGGTGATCGCGCAGACCATCCGCCAGACTCTGCCGCCGGGGTTCCAGACCGCGGAGTTCCTGGTCCGCCATGGCGTCATCGACATGATCCGACCGCGGGCGGAACTGCGCGCCACCCTGAGCCGGTTGCTGACCGTGGGTAGTCGTCGGTCGGTGAGCAGGACGGTTCCCGCGCCGCGGTCGGCGGGCAGATCCGGGCTGATCGTCGATCCCGACCGGCTGCCCGAGCGGGACCAGTGGGAGTCCGTGCGGCTGGCGCGCCGGCTCGGTCGGCCCACGACGCTGGACTACATCGCGCTCATGATCGAGGATTTCAACGAACTGCACGGCGACCGGATGTCGGCTGACTGCCCGGCGATGGTCTGCGGGCTCGGCAGCCTCGAGGGCGTTCCGGTCGTGGTGATCGGTACCCAGAAGGGGCGCACCGCGGCCGAGCTGTCCGGGCGTAACTACGGGATGCCTTCGCCGGCCGGCTACCGCAAGGCCGCGCGGGTCATGCGCCTGGCCGCTAAGCTCGGCCTCCCGGTGATCACCCTTATCGACACCGCGGGCGCGTATCCGGGCATCGAAGCGGAGAAACAGGGCCAGGCCGTCGCGATCGCGGAGAACCTCCGGTTGATGGCCGGCCTGCCGGTACCGGTCGTGGCCGTGGTGACGGGTGAGGGCGGCAGCGGTGGCGCGCTTGCGCTCGCCTTCGCCAACCGGGTCCTGATGTGTTCCAACGCGGTCTACTCGGTGATCAGCCCGGAGGGCTGCGCCGCGATCCTGTGGAAGGACGGCGCCGCCGGACCGAAGGCCGCCGCGGCACTGCGTGTCGACGCGCGTGAGCTGCTGCGTAGCGGCGTGGTCGACGGCGTGGTTCCTGAGCCCGACGGCGGTGCACACAGCGATCACCTGCTGGCCGCGCACGCCCTTCGTGATGCCCTGACCAGCACGTTGGCCGAGTTGCTGCCGCGGGACCAGATGACCCTCGTCACCGGCCGCAGGGCCCGGTTCCGTCAGTTCGGCGCGAACACCCTCACCCTGCTCGATACCGACCTCGACAGTGTCGACCTCGACAGTGTCGACCTCGACAGTGCAGCCCTTGACGGTGTCGGTCCTGACAGCGTCGGCCCCGGCGAAAAGGAAAGTGCCTGATGACCATGCTTCCGACCAACGGTGCGTCGCCCGGATCCGCCGGTACCGCCGGGAGCGGCGATCCCGGCGGTACCGATCCGGGCGTGACCCCGTCGGCCTCACCGGCGGGGTGGGAATCGCGCCGGCCGACGGGCCGGGGTGTCGACGAGCTTGACGAGATCCTGACGATCCTGCGCCAACAGGCGGTCGCCGTATGCGAGCAGGCGTCCCGGACGCCCGTTCGGGTGCGGGCGGGCGCCGGCGACATCTTCGTCGAGGTCGCCTGGTCGCAGACGCCGCCGATCGCGTCGGTAGCCGTGGCCGATCCGGGTTCCGGTCGGGTGTCGGGGCCGGTGCGGGTACCGGTGTCCGAGCCGGACAGACCCCAACCCGCCCACGCACAGATCGGTCCGCCGGCGGCGCGGGCCGAGCCGGACGTCGACGTCCACGTCCTGCGTGCCGGCACGGTCGGTGTGTTCTACCGGGCGCCCGAGCCCGGGGCGAAGCCGTTCGTCGCCGAGGGTGACTCGATAGTCCGGGGCCAGCAGGTTGCGATCATCGAGGCGATGAAGCTGATGATCCCGGTGGAAGCCGATGTCTCCGGCCGGGTCGTTGAGCTGTTCGTAACCGATGGTACATCAGTCGAGCACGGAGAGCCGCTGATGGCCGTGGCCACCGGCAACAGTAACGGCGCCACCACCGGTGTCAGCCGATGATCAAAAAAGTGCTGATCGCCAACCGTGGTGAGATCGCGTTGCGGGTGGCCCGCACCTGCCGTGAACTGGGCCTTGCCACGGTGGCGGTCCACTCCGCCGCCGATCGCGACTCGGCGGTCGTCCGGTTCGCCGACGAGGCGGTACAGATCGGTCCCGGCCCGGCCAAGGCGAGCTATCTGCACATCCCGGCCGTGATCGAGGCGGCGCGGGGCCGGGGTGCCGACGCGATCCACCCCGGCTACGGTTTCCTGTCGGAGAACGCGGACTTCGCCGAGGTGTGCGAAGAGGAGGGTTTCACTTTCGTCGGGCCGCCGGCGTCGGTGATGAACCGCCTCGGCGACAAGGCCAGCGCCCGTTCGATCATGTCCGAGGCCGGGCTGCCGCTGCTGGCGGGTAGCCGGGACGCACTCGACCACGCCGACGAGGCAGCGGAGTTCGCAGCCGGAATCGGGTTCCCGGTCATCATCAAGGCGGTGGCCGGCGGCGGTGGGCGTGGAATGGCCGTGGTCGGTGACCCCGACGCGTTTCTTCGTGCCTACAGCGAGACCCGAGCCAGCGCCCAGGCGGTGTTCCGCGACGGGCGGCTCTACGTGGAGCGCTATCTGCAGTCCGCGCGCCACGTCGAGGTGCAGATCCTCGCCGATACCCACGACAACGTCGTCCACCTCGGCGCGCGCGACTGCTCGTTGCAGCGCCGCCACCAGAAGCTCGTGGAGGAGACGCCCGCTCCGCGACTGCCCGCCGACACCGTCGAGCGCATGTGTGCCGCCGCGGTCCGCGGCGCACGGGCGGTCGGTTATGTGGGCGCGGGCACCTTCGAGTTCCTGGTCGACCCGGCCGGTCAGTTCTATTTCATGGAGGTCAACTGCCGGCTCCAGGTGGAGCACCCGGTCACCGAGATGGTCACCGGGACGGATCTGGTCCGCGAACAGCTACGCGTCGCCGCCGGTGAACCGCTCGGGTTCTCCCAGGACGACGTCGCCGCGCGCGGCGTCGCGATCGAGTGCCGGATCAACGCCGAGGACCCGACGGCGGGTTTCACGCCGACGCCGGGTGTGGTCAGCGAGTTCTCACTGCCCGGCGGCCCGTTCGTCCGCGTCGACACCCATGTCTTCGCCGGATACCGCATTCCGGCGCTGTACGACTCGCTGCTGGCCAAGGTCGTCGTCTGGGCACCCGATCGCGACCAGGCACTCGCGCGGATGCGGCGGGCACTCGACGAGCTGCGCCTGAGTGGTCCGACGGTGACAACGACCGCCGGCTTTCTGCGCGACGTCCTCGACCACCCCCGGTTCTGTCGGGCCGAGCACGACACGTCCCTCATCAACGAGATCACGACGGTACCGCGCCCCTGATCCGCGTCCACCCCCCAGCCCCGCTCCTTGATCCACGCTCCTGCTGTCGGGCGCTCGTAGTGTCGCATGTCACAACCGACTTCACGGCAATTGAATTACGAGCAACAATGTGTTGAATCGCTGGCTGCGTATGGGCGTCACACACAGGGACTGCCGAGTCGATTGGGGTGTCCCGGCCCAGGGTGGTGCCCCTGGGAGGTGGAGAGGATGCTCATGGGTACATCGGGGGCTCGGGTGGTTGGACGGATGGTCGACACGGCTCGCTATCCCCTGGCAGCGCCGACCGGAGCCGACTGGAAGTACGTGGTTTCTCGCACCCGCCGCGAGCTGCACAATACCGGTTGCAGCATCCTGCCCGGTTTCATTCGGCCTTCCCGGTGTGAAGAATTACAGCAGGAATGCGCGACCATCGCGCCGGCGGCGTATTACGAGGTCGAAACGGTGAACGCCTACAACATCGCACCGGAGGTAACCCTTCCAGCAGATCATCCGGGCTCGGTCGCCATGCTGCGCGGCAATGCTTTTGTGGCACGCGATCGCATACCAGAGGATTTCATCATTCATCGGCTCTACACCGACGAACTGTTTCAGCGCTTCATCGCGGACTGCTTCGGACTGGACCGCATCCACGAGCTCGCAGACCCCCTTGCCGGGCTGTGCCTCAATGTCGTCATGCCGGGAACGGAGCATCCCTGGCATTTCGATACAAATGAGTTCGCGGTGAGCCTGCTCACCCGGGAACCGCGAGCCGGTGGTGTGTTCGAGTACTGCCCGGACATCAGATCCGCGCAGGCGGAGAATTTCGACGACGTGCGGGCCGTGCTGGCCGGCCGCGGTGAGCACCTGATTCGTCGGCTGTCGCTGCGCCCAGGCGATCTCCAGCTCTTCAAAGGTCGTTATTCGATGCACCGGGTGAGCTCTGTACACGGCGATACAGCGCGTCACTCGGCGATCTTCGCATATAGCGAACGTCATGGCGTCGTCGGCAGCGTGGCGCGGACGAGGCAGCTTTTCGGTCGCGTCCTGCCACAACATCTGGCGGCCGATGGAAACGCTGTGCGGGTCGACCGGCTACTGGATTAGGAGCCGCTGGCGTGCTGACTACGATGCCGGCCCGTTGCCTGTTCTGTAAGCCAGGGAGGAGCATAACCCGTGCATTTTGACGCCACCGGAAAAGTTTCCCTCGACCACATCTACACGCAACCCGATCCGCGCGCCTATTTCAGTACGTTGCGCGCGCTCGACTACTGCATCCCGCAGCTCGCCAAGCCATATTTCACAAATCTCATCGAGGAATACCGGAGCTTACAGCAAAACCGGGCTCCGAATATCCTGGACATTGGCTGCTCCTACGGCATCAACGCCGCTCTGTTGAAATTCGACGCGACCATGGATGAACTGTATGAGCGTTACTGTGGCCTCGATGCCCGGTCACAGACCCGCAGCACGCTGCTGACCCGCGACCGGGAGATGGTCCGTTCGCGTAATCGCCGCACGTGCACGCGGTTCGTGGGCCTCGACACGTCCCACCCCGCCCTTTCCTATGCGCTCTCGGCCGGATTCGTCGACGATGTGGTACACGCCGACCTCGAAACGCGCGACCCCACGGAGCGACAACGCCAGCAGTTCACCGGGGTCGATCTTGTCATCTCGACCGGCTGCCTCGGCTACGTCACGGACCGGACCATCGCACGGGTTGTCAGCGCCAACAGCGAGCGCAGGCCGTGGATGGCGCATTTCGTGCTGCGGATGTTCCCGTTCGAACCGGTGGCCGAGAGCCTGGCCGGGTTCGGATATGAAACCGTTCACATCGAACGAGTGTTCAAGCAGCGGCGGTTCGCCTCCGCACAGGAGCAGTCACTCGTCCTGGACACGCTGTGGGACGTCGGCGTGGATCCGCGCGGATTGGAAGCCGAGGGCTGGCTGTACGCGCAGCTCCACATCTCTCGGCCACGCGACACGAAAGTTTGTGCGGTCGTGGACCTGGCAACGAACAAAGAATTATCCAGCTCGCCGAAACCATTGAGGTCGACGATGAACGTGAAATCTGATCAAGATTGGTCCACCCGTACCTTTGGCAACGAGGACCGACTGCCGCGGGTGCCGTTGCCGACCGTGGCGGCGAGCTGCGAGCGATTCCTCGCGTGGTGTGCACCGCTGTTGACCGCGACCGAGCTGGCGACAACCGAGGCTGCGGTGGAGTCCTTCCGCGGACGCGACGGTGCCGGGCACAAACTCCACGCGGCACTCGAGCAGTACAACGCCGGCGACGGCGTGCACAGCTGGCTCGACACATTCTGGCAGTCCCGGTATCTGGGGCGGCGCGATCGGATCGCGATCAACGCGAACTACTTCTTCCTGTTCAAGGACGCCGGCCTGACACAGGTGGATCGGGCGGCCGGGCTCATCGCCGGGGCCGTCAACTACAAACTGGCGCTCGACGAGGAGATCGTTGCGCCGATCGTCCAGCGCGGGCAGGCTCTCTCGATGGAGCAGAACAAGTTCCTGTTCTCCACGACGCGGATACCAGGAGCCGTGCAGGATACCGTCCGCGCCCCCTACAGCGAACAGTGGCCGGGCCCATCCCGGGCGCGTCACATCGTGGTGTTCTTCCGGGGGCACATGTTCCGCATGGACGTGCTGGGCGCGGCTGGTCGACCTCACACATTGGACGATCTAGTGGCGGGTCTGCAGTCAATTATGAAGGCCGGTGCGATGCGGGCCGCACCGGAGCAGTCGGTCGGGCATCTCACCACCATGGCTCGGGCACAGTGGGCAGCCACTCGCCACGCGCTGCTCGGCTGCGATCCCGGCAACGCTGACGCGCTCGACGCGGTGGAAACCGCGCTGTTCTGCGTGTGCCTGGAGGATTTCGTACCCGCGGACACGCTGGCGGCATGTGACAACCTCCTCCACGGTGACAGCGGCAATCGGTGGTTCGACAAGGCCGTGTCCTTGATCGTATTCGCCGATGGTACCGCCGGTATCAATGTGGAGCATTGCGGTCTGGATGGGACGACGGTCCTCAGCTTTGTCGACGCGCTGCTGGGTGCATCGGCACAGGAGCACTCGGCGCGGTCGGGGGCACTGGCCCAGGGCCTGCCGGGCGTAACGCCCGTCGAGTTCGTGCTTGATGGTGACCTGCGGGCCGATGTGCGGGCCGCAGGTGCCGCGTTCGCCGCGTTCGGGGCCGCCGTCGCCACCTCCATTCTGTCGTTCGAGGATTTCGGCGGAAACCGGGCCAAGGCGCTGGGGATGTCGCCTGATGCATTCGTGCAGCTGGCCTATCAAGTCGCTCACAAGCGCGCCAAAGGAATGGTGGGCGCCACCTACGAGTCGATTGCCACGCGCCAGTACCGGCGCGGGCGGACCGAAGCGATGCGCGTTGTCACGCCCGAGGTGATGCGGTTCGTCGCCATGATGGATGACCCCGACGTGGATGTGGCGACCCGCAGCGCCGCGTTCCGGGCAGCTGCCGACGCGCATGTGGAACGGGCGAAGGCATGCCAGGCGGGGCAGGCTCCTGAGCAGCACCTGTGGGAGCTGGCGCTGATTGCGCAGCGGCGCGGCGAGGCGTTGGGGGTGCCCGCGGCGCCGGCCCTGTACCAGACGCCGGGCTGGCTCACGATGCGGGACGACTATCTCAGTACCAGCTCCGCACCGTCCACCAACGTCGAGTACTTCGGCTTCGGGTCGACCAGCAGCCAGTGCATCGGCATCGCCTACGTGTTGCTGCCGGACCGCTTCAACCTTTACCTGAGCACGCCGCTCCCGGTGGTTGACGGCATGTTCGCCTTCGCCGACGAGCTCCGGGAAGCAGTGCGTGAACTGCAGGATCTCCTGGAGACCGAGAAGGCGGCGGTGTGAGCGAGGCCACGTAACCGATCACGTCGTCGATGCCTGCGCGGCCAGCCGGTAACCGTCCCGGCTGGCCGGTGCTGGGGTGACTCTCTGGTATCACCGCAGGCCGGAGTGCACGAACGCGTTGACGATGCGTCGCTGGAGAATCAGATAAAGGACGAAGATCGGCAGGCAGGACAGCCCTGATGCTGCCATGATTCCGCCCCAGTCATTGCCCTCGGTCCCCCCGAGGAAGCCGCGCAGCCCAAGCTGGATCATCGAGTCGGCCTGCTGGAGCACCATCGACGGCCAGAAGTACTCGTTCCACGCGTTGATGAACAGCACGATCCCGAGCGCGGCCAGCACCGGCCGCAGGTTGGGCACGACGACCGTCCACAGCGTCGACCAGGACGACCGCCCGTCGATGCGTGCAGCCTCCAGCAACTCCTTGGGGAAGCTTTCCATGTGCTGGCGTAGCAGCAGGACGCTCAGGGCGGTGCACAGCGTCGGGATGATCACGCCGGCGAGTGTGTTCAGCAGACCGAGCCGGAACAGCAACGTGTAGTTGGGCACCATCGTCACCTGGAACGGCACCAACCACGTCCCCACGAACAGCAGATAGAGCAGCCGCTGGCCGGGAAAACGCCAGGCCGTGAACGCGTAGGCGGCGAACAGACCGGTCAGCAACTGCCCCGCAGCGGTCAGCGCCGCCACGACGGCCGTGTTGAGCAGCAGCGCTCCGATCGGGACGACCTCCGCCGCGTGCCGGTAGTTGCCCAGCGACAGCGGCCAGGGAAGGAGCGACGAGCCGTAGACATCGCTGGGACGGCGCAGCGACGTCGCGTACATCCAGCCGATCGGGACGATGCAGGCGAGGCTGAGCACCGTCAGCACGACGTGGCCGACTAAGAGCGACCGGCAATAGGGGACGCGGCGTCGCGGGGCTGGGGCGCCCACCGGTCCGTCCACCGTGAAGCCGGTCATCGGTCACCCTTCGTAGCGACAGCAGGGACGATGGTCGTCATCCACGAGTCATCAGTTGTCATGAATGTTCAGTCGTCATGGACGCTCAGTCTCTCGAACAGCCACACGAGGAAGACGGCCACCAGCCCGAAACACAGGAAGAAGGCCAGACCGGCGGCGGCAGCGAGGCCCGCGTCGAAGCTCTTGAAGCCGTACTCCCAGAGCAGGTAGTAGACGTTGGTCGTCGCACTGTCAGGGCCGCCCTGGGTGAGCGCGTCGATCAGCGGAAAGGTCAACTGCCCGGCGAGCAGCACGGTCATGAGGGCCAGCAGGACCAGGGTCGGCGACAGCAGCGGCAGGGTGATCCATCGGGTGATCTGCCACCGGCTCGCGCCGTCGAGCTGGGCTGCCGCGGCATACTCGTCGTTGATGGCGGCTAGGCCGGCCGTGACGACGAGGACGGCGAAGCCGAGCAGGTGCCAGCCGGTGATGCCGACGACGGCGAGCTGGGCGGGACCACGTTCATGCAGCCAGTTGACCGGTCGGCCCAGCAGGCGGTCCACCAGGCCGTGGCGCGGGTCCAGCAGCCATACCCACATCGCCGCGCTCGCCACCGGCGGAACCAGCACCGGCGCGAACACCAGTGCCCGGTAGCCGACGCGCAGCCGGCCGCGCACCCGGCGGGTGAGCAGGGCGACGATCGTGGGCAGGACAACCGTGAACGGCAGCAGGCACACGATCGTCGCCGCCGTCAGCCACAGCGAGTTCCGGAGCTCTGGAAGCTGGAGAACGTGGCGGTAGTTGTCCAGACCGACCGGGATCTTCGGCCTGCTCGGCACCAGGTTCCACGAATAGAACGACAGCTGCGCGGCCTCGACCAATGGGCGGTAGGTCCAGACCACCAGGCAGCCGAGTCCCGGTGCGAGGTAGAGAAAGGGCGGCAGCGCCCGCAGCGCCCGGCGCGTGGCTGACGGCCGGGCTGCGCTGACCGGCGTCGGCGTCTCGGGTGTCGCCGTGGCGGTGAGTTCTACGAACACCTCAGTTGATCCTCGCCTGCTGATGCCGGGTCGTCACGGCCTCACGTTTTCGGCAGCAGCTTTGTCGCCCGGTCCGCAGCCGCAGCCAGCGTGGACCGCGCATCAGCCCCGCTGTAGACGACGCTTTCGACGGCATCGAGCATCGTGTCCCTGATCTGGCCGTAGTTGTCACCGGGGAATGCCACCGTCGGCCGGAGCCGGGCGAGCTGGTCGATGTTCGGTTTGATCAGGGGGTTCTTCGCCGCCCAGTCCTTCAGGCCGGCGGGGTCGTCCAGCAGGCTCGTCCGCAACGGCAGATAGCCGATCTTGCTGGTGAGCTGGATGTAGCCTTCATCACCGGTCAGGAATTTGATCATCTCCCAGGCCGCCCGCTGCTTGGCCGGCTCCTTGGCGAACATGACCAGGGCAGCCCCGGAGTTGGTCGGTGCCACCGTCTTGCCGTCGAAACTCGGCAGCCCGCCCGCCCGCAGATCCCACGGGGGCTTCGCACCGGTGGCGCCCTTACGGAACATGGCCTCACCCGCGCTGCTCTCCACGATCATGCCGATCTCACCGCGTGCGAATGCGGGGTATGCCTGCTCCTGGGAGAGTTTGGGGCTCGCGCCGGACTGGACCAGGTCCTGGGCCATCGTGACGGCCTCGACCGCCGACGCCTCGGCGAAGGTGAGCCTGGTCCGATCGGCGGAGAGCACCGATCCGCCGTTGGATGCGACCAGGGCCTGATAACACCAGTCACCGGCCTTCTTGGTCAGGCAGTCGATGTAGACGCCGTCCTTACCGGCTTTGCTCTTGATGGCGAGGGCGGCGGTCTTGACCTCCGCCCAGGTGGCCGGCGGTTTGGCGGGGTCGAGGCCGGCCTGGGTGAACAGGCTGGCGTTGTAGTAGAGGATCGGCGTGGAGAACACGAACGGGATGCCGTAGGTCTTGCCGTCGAAGTCGCCCAGAGTGCGCGCGGTCGGCGCGAACGGGTGTGTGCCGCCGAAGGTGGCCTGCACCGCGTCGTGGCCGACCACGTCGTCGAGCGGCGTGGCCCCCAGCCCCTTCACCGCGTAGAAGAGGTCGCCGAATCCCAGCTGCCCGATGTCAGGCGGCTTGCCGGCCGCGATCTGGCGCTGGATGCTGGCCGCCGCGGCCGACCCGTAGCCGCTGGCGGTCGCGGTAGCAGGCTTCTGGGCCGTCACTTTGATGTTGGGATGGGCGCTCTGGAACTTGTTGATCAGATCCGTGAACGTGTCGGTCCACGCCCCGGCCTGCGCCAGGTTGTAGCTCTCCAGGACGATCGAGACCTGCTGGTCGGCCCTGAGCTCGGGAACGGTCGCGGTGGTGGAGGGAGCGGCAGTGGACGAGCGGCCCCCGCCGCATGACGTCGCTGCGAGTGCGAGTGCGAGCGCGGCTGTGACCCCACCGAGATAGCGCGATCTTTTCACGTCGTGCTCCTTATGGGAGATGATTCTTCTGGCTGCCAGACGAGCCTGCGACCGCTGGCGCCGTCGAACAGATGCACGCGATCCGCGGTGGTGTCAAAGGCCACCGGCTCGCCGGGACGCAGCCCGAGCGGGCGCGGTCCGCGCGCGAACACAGGCGCGTCGCCGACCATGCACTGGGCGACCTCGTCGCTGCCGAGGTTCTCCACCGCCGTCACCCGACCGCGGAACATGGGTGACGGCGACGCCGGCGGGACGCCGACCAGATGTTCCGGGCGGATCCCCACGATGATGTCGCGACCGGGGAAGTCACCGGCCACCCACAGCGGCACCTCGACGCCGGGGGCGTGCACGCGGACGCGTCCGCAGTGGTTCTCGACCCGGGCCGGGAGCAGGTTCATCGGTGGTGAGCCCAGAAAGCCCGCTACGAACGTCGACGCCGGTTCGTCGTAGACCTCGGTGGGAGTGCCGACCTGCTCAAGGCGGCCGGCATTGAGCAGCGCGACCCGGGTGGCCATGGTCATGGCCTCGATCTGATCGTGCGTGACGTAGACGATGGTCGAGCCGAGCCGGTTGTGCAGCGCCCGTAGCTGGCTACGGGTCGCGGTGCGTAACTGGGCATCGAGGTTGGACAGCGGTTCGTCCATGAGAAAGGCACCCGGGTCGCGGACCAGTGCCCGACCGACCGCCACGCGTTGGCGCTGCCCACCGGAGAGCGCTCTGGGCCGACGGTCGAGCAGGTCGGCCAGATCGAGCAGCTCCGCGACCGCCTGTACCTTCTCGCGTATCTCCGCGCGTGGGCGTCGACGCGAGCGCAGCGGGAAACCGATATTGCGCTCGACACTCAGGTGCGGGTAAAGGGCGTAGCTCTGGAAAACCATCGCCATATCGCGGTCCCTGGGTGGCGTGAAGGTGACGTCGCGCTCATCCAGCAGGACCCGCCCGCCGTCGGGCTCGATCAGTCCGGCAATCATCCGGAGCAATGTCGACTTTCCACAGCCGCTCGGGCCGAGCAGGACGAGGAAATCGCCGTTGCTGATGTCGAGACTCACCCGGTCTACGGCGGTGACCTTGCCGAAACGCTTGGTCAACGCTTCGATCTGGATGCGGCTCACCGCCCCGGCTCTCCTTTCGCGCCGGACCCACGCCGTCTTGTATTCCGTGGGCCTCCCGGATCGGCTTCGCCAATCCGGCAGGAACCCCGACTTCCGGCGCCGACCACTTAGGCGCAGCTGCATTTAACTCCAGGACGGTGTACGGAGAGCAAACGCGCCGAAAATTGGACGTCCGTCGGATGCGGCGGGCTCAACCCGATCATCCCGGCCCGACGGTGTCGATTGGTGTCGTGGCTGAGGCGATAGATACGAGGCCTCAGATGTCGAGGACCAGTGAATCCGTGCGGGCTCGTGACACACAGATCATCAGGGCGTCGCCGGTGCGTTGCTCCTCGATCGTGAGTACCTCGTCACGGTGATCGACATCGCCGGCGATGAACCGGGTCTCGCAGTTGCCGCACGTGCCCTCGCGGCACGATGACGGCACGTCGAAGCCGGCGCGTTCGAGAGTTTGCAGGATCGTCCGGTCCGCGCCCACCCGTATCTTCTGCCCAGTACTGCCGATCACCACGTCGAAGGCGGTGTCCGCCGGGCGATCGTCGGGTCGTTCCCGGGGCCGGAAACGTTCCACGTGCACAGCGCCGGCCGGCCAGCCACCGCAGGCGGCTTCGACCGCCGTGAGCAGGCCCTCGGGCCCGCAACAGTAGACCGCCGTCCCGATTTCAGGCTGCCCGAGGATGTGCTCCAGCGGCAACAGCCCGGATTCGTCCTGCGGGTGGATGGCAATACGATCTTGGTGGGCCGACAGCTCGTCGAGGAACGCCATGCTGGTCCGCTGTCTACCGCCGTAGAACAACGTCCACTCGGCGTCCCGCTTATCGAGTTCGGTGATCATAGGCAGGAGCGGGGTTATTCCGATGCCGCCGGCGATGAGAATGTAACGCCGGGACGGGACCAGTGGAAAATTGTTACGGGGTGGCCCGACCGGCAACAACCACCCGGCCTGTACTTCGTCGTGCAGGTAGATCGACCCGCCCCGGCCATGTTCTTCACGCAGTACGGCGATTCGCCAGTTCATATCGTCGGCCGGGTCGCCGCACAATGAGTACTGTCGGACCAGGCCGGACCCGAGGATGACGTCGACATGGGCGCCCGGCGTCCACCCGGGGAGTTTCTCTCCAGCGGGATGGGCGAGGACCAGAGAAATGATGTCGTCGGCTTCCCTCGTTGTTCTGACGACGGTCAGGGACGGGGCGTTTGACGGCGTCGGCACTGCGGTCAACTGATCGTGGGTCATTGGCGCGGACATGACCGACCTCCGGACGGGCTAGCCTCGGGAGCAATTGGACCCAAAACGACGTGAAAATGGGCGATCCAGGCTGTTCCGACCAGGCGGCAAGGCTTAGCGGAAAAGCTCAGTGGAACGGACCGGTCTCCTCCAGGGTGTCGAGCAGGGCGTCGACGACTTTGGTTCGGTTCGGTCGCCACACGACGTGGACGGACAGCATCGGGACGGGATCGATGAGGGGCACGGCAACCGGGCCCTTGGTCCCGCGGACGCGGTCGAGCGAGGCGAACCCCACCAGCGGGCGAGTGTTGAGTACCAGGGCGGTCGCTCCCGGGTCGTCGACCTCGGCGGCGACCCGCAGAATGATCCTGAGTCGCTCGGCCGTGGTGACGATCGTGTCGTACATGGCCGGGGACTGCGTACGGCTGAACAGAACGCATGCCTGGTGTTCCAGTTCTCGGAACGGAACCTGTTCGCGGCTGGCCCAGTCGTGCTGCTCGCCGACCACGGCCACCAGTGGCAGCCGCAGCACCTCGCGGGACCGAAGGTCGTTGGTCGGCGGCAATCCGAATATGAAGCCGACGTCGAGTTCGCCGCTGAGTAAGCCCTTGAGCTGCGGGCCTGTGCGTCGTTCCCACAGGTGGGCGATCAGCCCAGGGTGGGTGGCGTGCAGCCGTACGAGCGTTGGCTGCAGTACCCGATGACCGGCTGGGAAGTTGTAGCCGATGTTGATCGTGCCAGCCCGCCCGGCAGCTGCGTCGCGGGCGGCCTGAACGGCTTTGCCGGCCTGATCGAGTATCCGTTTTGCCTCGGTTTGAAACGCGACCCCCGCCGGTGTGAGTCGGACTTCGTGGGAGGTGCGGGCTACCAGCTTGACGCCGACTTCGCGTTCAAGGCGTTGTAGGTGTTGGCTCAGCGACGGCTGGGCGAGATGAAGCTTGCCCGCCGCCCGTCCGAAGTGCAGCTCATCCGCGATGGCCAGAAAGGATACCAGATGTCGAAACTCCATTGAGCCCTCCGCGCCGGAATTCCGTGACCAGTCTACGTGGCGCGACTAACAGGCGGTGACGGGCGAGTGTTGTCCTGAAGAATTATGCGGTTTGAATGTGTCTGGAAAAGAAATACCGGCATGGATCCCGCAGGTTGGCGCCTCGACCTACGGTTGAGGATACGTCCGGCCACGGATTTGCGCGAACCTGATCCGGTAGACGCCTACCTCCACCGTTTGCCGTCGTCCCCGAAGAGCTCGCGTGCGGATCGGGAGCCGAAGTGCCCATCGAGGATCTCGAAGCTGTCGAGCGTGACGAGCGCCGGATGGGTGACGGCGCAGGAGTGCGCGAGCCGCAGCAGCTCGTGCCGTAGGCCACGGACGTAGTTGGCGACGCGGGCCGACTTGTCCCGCGGGTCCAGCCCGCGGGTCAGCCAGCGGGACTGGGTGGCCACACCGGTGGGGCAGCGGTCGGTATGGCAGCGTTGCGCCTGGATACAGCCCAACGCCAGCATGGCCTCCCGGCCGACGTTGATCAGGTCGCAGCCCATGGCCATGGCCAGCAGCGCGGTCTCGGGGAAGCCGAGTTTGGCCGAGCCGACGAAGACTATCCGGTCGTCCAGTCCGGCCTCCACGAAAACCCGGTGGACCCGACTAAAGCCGATCTTGAAGGGGAGTGCGACATGGTTGCTGAAGGCGAGCGGCGCCGCACCGCTGCCACCCTCACCACCGTCGACGGTGATGAAGTCGACCCCGCGGTCTGTGGTCGCCATCTGCTGGGCGAGCTGCTTCCAGAATCCCGCCTCACCTACAGCCGACTTGATCCCGACCGGTAACCCCGTTGCCGCGGCGATCTCCTCGACGACGTCGAGCATGCTGTCGACGTCACCGAACGCCGTGTGGGTCGACGGGCTGTAACAGGTTTCGCCGGCCCTGACCCCGCGGATACGGGCGATCTCGGGGGTGACCTTCGCCGCAGGCAGGATTCCACCCAGGCCGGGTTTCGCACCCTGACTGAGCTTGATCTCCACTGCGCGGATCGGGTGCCTGGCGGCGAGGTCGACCAGGCGCTCGAGACTGAACCGGCCGTCGACAGTGCGGCAGCCGAAGTATCCGGTGCCGATTTGGAAGATCAGATCGCCGCCGTGCAGGTGGTGGTCGGATATCCCGCCCTCGCCGGTGTTGTGTAGACAGCCGGCCATGGCGCACCCCTGGTTCAGCGCGGTGGTCGCCGGAGCGCTCAGCGCACCGAAGCTCATGCCCGAGACGTTCACCACCGACGGTGGCCGCAACGCCTGCGGCCGACCGCGTGCCGCGCCGAGCACCTTCTGGCAGGCCAGCAGGTTGTCCGTTGTCGCGGGCCCCGGCAGCGGGAACGCCGCCGGTTTGATGATGAGGTAGTTCGCCGACAGTTCCAGGTCGTTGTCGGTGCCGAAGCCCGTGTTGGCGTTGTCCTGCTTGGCGGTGGCGTACACCCAGCGGCGTTGGCCGCGACTGAAGGGCCGCTCCTCATCATTGCCGGTGACGATGTACTGGCGCAGCTCCGGACCCACGTCTTCGAGCAGGAAGCGCAGGTGCCCGACGACGGGGAAGGTCCGAAGGATCGAGTGCCGACGTTGCAGGAGATCATATAGTGCCACCGCGCACAGCAGAGTGAATGCCAACATGGCGAGTCCCAGCACGATCCATCCAGTCATCACCGTCACCCCGTCCAGCATGCTGCCGCAGCCCATCCCTGCCCGTCTCGATGTCTATATACGCTCAGTCCCGGATCGGGCGGATGTCGGGCTGAGAGGCGGGTATCGGGCGAGATGCGGCAGTCGTCGGCGACAGGTGGTGCCGTGACCCGCGATGCCGTGACCCGTGATGCCGTGCTGCCGGCGAGCCTCAATCCGCGGGTCCGAGCTCCGGACGGGTCGTCAACGTGGGGTGCTTCCCGGGTCGTCTCACGGTTGCTTCAGGTGGTTTTCGCGCTGCTTTCGGTCGTCGTCCTGGTGGCGAGCGTCGGTGGTTGGGTGCTCTACAGCCATCTCAACGGGAAAATCACCAGAGTAGATCTTGGTCTCACCGGTCAGCGGCCGACCGCCCCGGCCCATGGTGTCGAGAACTACCTGCTGGTGGGTACCGACAGTCGGGCCGGTGCCGGCGGCGCCTATGGCGACGCGCCCGGCCAGCGTTCGGACACCACGATCGTCGTCCACCTCGCCGCGGACGGCACCAGCACGATGGTGTCCTTCCCTCGTGACACATTGGTGACCATTCCCGAGTACACCGACACGAACGGCCACCGACATGGCGCGCATCGGGCCAAGTTCAACTCGGCGATCGCGGACGGCGGTCCATCCCTGCTGGTCAACATGGTCGAGCGGCTCACCGACATCCGGATCGACCATTACGTGTCCATGGACCTCGAGGGCTTCCGTGCCATCACGGATGCGATCGGAGGCGTCGCCGTCTGTGTCCTCCCGTCGACCTACCGCGATGTCTTCTACGACAACAACGTGCGAAAGGTCAGCACGAACACCAACGACCCGATGAGTGGGTTCCTCGGCGGTCCCGGGACCGTCCAGGTGGACGGCCGCCAGGCGTTGGCCTTTGTCCGGCAGCGACACGGGCTGCCCGAGCAGGACCTCGACCGCATCCGACGCCAGCAGCAGTTCATCGGCGCGGTTTTCCGCAAGGCGATGGCCAGTGGGGTGTTGACCAGCCCGGTCAAGCTTGAGGCGCTGCTGTCATCGGCGACATCCGCGCTCACCCTCGACAGTCACACGAGCATCGCCGATCTGCGGGGACTGGCTACTCGGATGCGGGATGTGGCCACAGGAAGTATCCAATCAGTGACGTTGCCGACCCATGCCCCGACCCGTGCGGAAGGCGGCATCGGCGATTCGGGTGAGCTCCCCGGACTCGGCGCTGTCCAGATTTACGATCCGACCGATCTTGATCGTATCGTCGCGCCGCTGCGCGCCCCGGGCAGTGGCACCGAGGCGTCCCCGTCGCCGCTGCCGTCGGTGTCCGGGTCCGGGTCCGGGGCGAGCAGCGCCACGCCCACCGTGTCGGCAGATCAGATCACCGTCGCGGTCTACAACGGTTCGACGGTCGCGGGGCTCGCGTCCCGCGCCGCCACCGAGCTGATCAGACACGGTTTCCGCGCATCCAACGAGGGCAACGCATCCCTACGTAGCCACACGAGTTCCACGGTTGTCTACGGTCCAGGTCAGGACGGCGCCGCACGCACCCTGCAGGCTGCCGTGCCCGGCTCCGTACTCCAGCGCGATCCGACCGCGATCCGCCTTGAACTGATCGTCGGATCCTCGTTCACCGGGGTTGTCGCAGGTGCGGCGGGCAGCCAGCCCACCGGCGCAGGATCGGCCGCGACCACGGGCGCGGATACCGCCGCGGCGGCGTCGGCGCATCCGACAACCCCCGTCCCGGCTGCAGCCCCG
>NZ_CAUVXG010000062.1:1369-1881 GCF_963555885.1 Protofrankia sp. Cr2 | reverse complement strand
TCGGGAGTCCGAGAGCGCCCGGGAATCTCGTAGCGCACTGTCCGCCGGGGCGGCAGGTCAAGCACGCGGGCGATCTCGGCGACGGGGCGCCGGAGGCGTCACAGGTACCTCTCACCGTCAGTCTGAGATCGTGAGGACCTCCGACAGCGGTCGGCGTGGGGCCGGCTCAGCCGGGACCCCTCCGGCCGCCGGCAGGCCGAGGAGGATGACCATCTGGACTGTTCCGGTGCTGTCAAGGATTTCACGCAGTGTGACGCGGATTGCGTCGATATCCTCGGCGTGCCCGATGGGACATGCGGCCACCGACAGGGCGGTGGCTGTCAGTAGAACCCGTGCGAGTGCCTGACCTGCTGCCATGCGGTCGATGGGACGGTCGGCGGCGGTGCCGAGCACAACGATGGAATCCTGGCCGCCCGCCCGCCCGACGCGAGCGGGTGGCGGGTCCGTCACGAGGTGATCACCGGTCCCGGCGCCGTCCAATGTGGCCAGCCAGGCGTCCTCGGTCGCGGCCG
>NZ_CAUVXG010000062.1:0-962 GCF_963555885.1 Protofrankia sp. Cr2 | reverse complement strand
GCGACCGGCGTGTCCCGCGTGTCCGAGGTGTGCTGCGGCCCCCAGCGACCGCTCCCAGGCGTCAGGCGGGCTGGCCGGGCTCCCTTCGTTGATGCGGATGGTCGCGAGTGGTTCCTTGCCGGCGAGGTCCCGGTCGAGGCCGCCATAGCCCGGTCCGCCGGGCAGGACGACGACATCCGGGACGAACCCGCGGAGCCGCAGGGCGATCCGCGCGTAATACAGGGCGGCACCACAGCTGATCAGAAGTTGCCGGCCGTCGGGGTCGACGGCGCCCAGCAGTCGGGAGGGGTCCGCGAACAGCTCGATGCGCCTGTCCGCGACCAGCCAGTGCCACGGCTGGGTGTCATGGATCGACGGTGCGTGGGACGCCTCCGTGACAACTCCCTCGATCTCCTCGCGAAAAGACGCCAGGCCGTCCACCCGCATGATCTTCACCCGTTCCTCTTGTCGCCCGATCCTGCTGCGCTGTCGTCCTGGTTGTTCCCCGTTCTCCTCGGTCGGCTCCTCCGGAGGTACCTCCGTCGATACCTCCGGTCCACGGTCCGGTCCGCAACTGGTGTCGCGGCGACCGTGTCGCGCTGGACCGAAGAACATCAGCGCGGCTCGGGGCCGCCGAAGGGTGCAACCGCGGACGGACCCCGTGCGCTCGGACGGATCCCCATGATCTGTCGATACGTAGTCATCCAGATACGAAGAGAAATTTTCATAAAGTGCTTGCGATCATGAAATCCAGCCGATCCATCGTGTATGTTTTCTCTTACCGGCGGAAAGCCGGGAGACACCGAAGCCAGGTTGCGACGGTGGCCCCCCTCCTCGGTCCGGCCATCTTACGAGGGTGGTCGGGGGTACTTCGTGAGGCGACCGCCGGTTGATCCGGCGCGGTTTGACTCTGCGAGACCCGACGGGTAAGTTGCGAAAACCGCTCCGGGCGGACGCTGAAAGGCGCAGTCCGGTGTGCACTC